>CAZBBZ010000121.1:0-7891 GCA_964489925.1 uncultured Rhodobacterales bacterium | reverse complement strand
AGTGCGACCGCTTCGGCCAAATCTTCGTTCAGACCCAAAACCCGGCTGATCGTGCGCGCCACTTGCGCCACTTCAAGCGAATGTGTCAGGCGCGTGCGGTAATAATCGCCTTCGTGTTCCACAAACACTTGGGTTTTGTGTTTCAAACGCCGAAACGCGGTTGAATGTAAAATCCGGTCACGGTCCCGTTGAAACGCCGTGCGGTACCTTGATACCGGTTCGTGATAGAGCCGCCCCCGCGATTTTTCTGGATCGCTTGCGAATTTCGCTAACATCTGCCTTGTCCCGCTTGAAGGACGCCGCCCCGCGCCCTAAGTTCGTAGTATTGGGAAACGTAAACCACGAAATGGGCCTCTGTGTCGATGGACCTAACACTACCGCCAAAAGTAACCGACCGCGCCTATGCGCGTTTGTCAGAAATCAACGCAGCTTCAGGTAAGGATCAAGCCTTGCGCGTGGCGGTGGATGGCGGCGGCTGTTCGGGGTTTCAATACGATATTACGCTTGCAGATGCCGGCGCGGCTGATGATCTGGTGTTGGAAAAAGACGGTGTGCGGGTGCTGATTGACCCGGTGTCCTTGCCGTTTTTAGCGGATGCGACGATTGATTTCAGCCAAGAGCTGATCGGCGCGCGGTTCATTGTGGAAAACCCCAACGCCACCTCAAGCTGCGGTTGCGGTACCAGTTTTTCGATATAGGCTAACCTCGCGTTCTAGTGCGAAATCATCTGGCTCTAGGCGCGCATAGCCAAATTGTTCTGCTAAGTCCCAATCAATCACATTGTTGATGAACGCCACATCTTCAACGATCAAATCGCGCCGCCATTGTTCCTGCCCATAATAATACCGCCGCTCCCGCGCCTTTTTTCCCATAGGTTTTGTCGGCGCGAGTGTGCGCAAACCTGACGGGCGATAGCCCATCGCGGAAAGGGCCGCGTTCAAGGCCCGGCTGGGGTGGGTGACAAAATCTTCGAACCGCATGGTGGTGGTTGCCAGATCATCCGCGCGCGCGGCAGTTGCAAAGTCGCGGTAAGAGGCGAGCTTGTGGTTCCAAAGCTCCAAGGGCGAGGCCAGCAGAGAACTTGTTTCATCCCGCGCCACGGTTTTCCAAGGGCGGCGCAAAAACAGATCAAAATCAACCTCGCGCGATGACTGCTGATGATAGGGTTTGCGATAAAGCGACAAAATCCACGAATAGGGATTGCGCACCAAAAACATGACATTGATGCCTTGGGCCTTAAACGCAGGTTCGTAATGCGCACAGCCATGTTTCCAAGCCCCCGTAGGGCCACGCCGTTCCGCGCGCAGATCACGCACAGCTTCGCGGTACACCCGCCGCCACGGGCCAGAATAGGCTGATTCAACCCGGTCTTCCCAAGCGGCGAAATGCGCTTCGTCTTCTGGTGACAACGGCTGGGTCGCTACGGTTTCAACACCGCTGGCTCCGCGGATCATCGCAATCGTCGCCCGCGTGCCTGTATTTCTTTCACCGAAAACTTTGACTTTCATGGACATCGCATTCCCTGTGGCATCGGGTTAAGGTCAATCGGACAAGCTTTGGGCTCTAAGAAAATGCAAACAGGTAAATAACTCATGAAAATCGCCACATTCAACATCAACGGGATCAAGGCACGCCTGCCGCGCGTGCTAGAGTGGTTGGATGAAACAAGCCCCGATGTGGTCGTGTTCCAAGAGATCAAGTCGATCGACGAAAACTTCCCGCGCGAACCGTTTGAGGACAAAGGCTACAACGTGGAAACCCACGGGCAGAAAAGCTTTAATGGCGTGGCGATCATTTCCAAGTTCCCGCTTCAAGACGTGGTGCGCGGCTTGCCCGGCGATGATGACGACGAACAAGCCCGCTGGATCGAGGCGACAGTGCTGGGCGATCAAGTGGTGCGGGTCTGTGGGTTGTACCTGCCCAATGGCAACCCGGTGCCGGGGCCAAAATATGATTACAAACTGGCGTGGATGGATCGGCTTCATGCCCGCGCGGTAGAGCTTTTGGCACGCGAAGAACCCGCGTTGATGGCGGGCGATTATAACATCATTCCCCAAGCCGAGGACGCGCATCGCCCTGAAGCTTGGCGCGAAGATGCGCTGTTCCGCCCCGAAAGCCGAGAGGCCTATCAGCGCATCTTAAACCTTGGCTTCACAGATGCGATCCGGGCGCGCAATTCCGCACCGCTTACCTATACGTTCTGGGATTTTCAGGCTGGGGCGTGGAATAAAAACGACGGCATTCGCATTGACCATTTTTTGCTGTCACCACAGGCCGCAGATATGTTGCAAGACGCTGGCATTGATCGCGAATATCGCGGGCGGGAAAAACCGTCAGACCACGTACCGGTCTGGATCGAGCTGGCCTAGAACAGCGGCATCTCGGCCACCGGATCATACCCGTAAATCCAGTCAAAGCGCCGCGCGAGCCGGTCTTTCATCAGCGGCATGGTCATATTGCGCGCTAACCGCATCGGCCCGCCAAGATGATAGATGCGCCCGCTTTGACGCGAGGCGGCCGCTACGCGGTTCACGCGCGGTTGGCGTGCGGCTTCATAAGCGGCAAAAGATTGCGGCAGCGAGGTATTTTCATTCAACGCATGGGTTAAAGCCCAAGCATCCTCGATCCCCATGCCCGCACCTTGGGCTAAAAACGGCACCATCGCATGTGCCGCATCGCCAAGGGCAACAACACGTCCCCGCGACCAACGGGGCATCGGATCATGGGCAAACAGCCCCCAAGCCCGCGCCGTCAGGATCGTATCCATCAAGGCCTGTGCCGCTGGCGGGAACCCGGCAAACTGACTGCGAAACTCGTCTGGGGATACCGTATTGGACCAGCCTTGGCCGGGCGGACGCTCTGCTTTGGTGATGGCTACAATGTTTGTGCGCGGCTTGTCCTCTTGCAACATCGGATAAACCACCATGTGCTGTGCGGGACCAATCCAGTTCGTCCCACCCGGATCAGGCGGATTAACATCAACCGACGCGCGGTAAGCAACAAAGCCGGAAAATTGCGGCTTTCCCCCCCCCAGTAAATCAAGCCGCCCTTGCGAGCGGATGCCATCGGCCAAAACGACCAATTCAAACTGCCCAGAATACTTCCCTGCGGCGACTTGCGCTTCGGGTGTCGCGCGGGCCACCGCACCAAAGCGCGTATCAATGCCCCGCGCATTGACCGCTTCGAACAAAAGCTGCGACAGCTCGGCCCGGTGCAACTGCAAAAACGGCGCGCCAAACCGATCTTGCGCGGCTTGGCCAAAGGGAATACGCGCCAACTCGCGCCCATGCACCGCATCCCGCAAAAACACCGCTTCGGGAAAGCTTGCGACCTTTCGCAGATCATCACCCAAGCCGAGCGCATCCAAAACATGCACCGCGTTTGGTCCCAGTTGAATACCAGCCCCAACCACCGACAACCGTTCCGCTTGCTCAAACAAGGTCACATCAGCGCCCGCGCGTTCAAACGCTAGCGCTGTGGTCATGCCCGCAATGCCGCAACCGATAATCGCCGTCTTCAACTTACACCTCTGACCCCAAATTGACTTGGGTCGCTTTACCAGCGCCAACCTTACAAGGAATTTTACTATGCAAGTATATGGTGAAAGAAATGCATGCGCGAACCGCGCCTATTGCATCACGATTTTCACGGATCAGATTTGGAGATTGAACCGACCGCAGTATACCCCCGCGCCGTTCAATTCGGCGCGGGTTAGCCCACGTGTCAGCTTAAGTGCCTCAGTCGTCGCGATGCACTTTTTCTTTGCGCTCGTGACGTTCCTGCGCTTCAAGCGACAAGGTTGCAATCGGGCGCGCATCCAAACGCTTTAGCGAAATCGGCTCACCCGTATCATCGCAATAGCCATATGACCCGTCGTCGATCCGGCGCAAAGCGCTGTCAATTTTAGCTACCAACTTGCGTTGGCGATCCCGCGTGCGCAGTTCCAGCGAGCGATCTGTTTCCTCGGAGGCGCGATCCGCCACATCGGGAATATTGCGCGCATCTGATTGCATATCTTCGATCGTGGTTTTGCTTTCCTCGATCAGAGAATCTTTCCAGTCTTGCAATTTTTTGCGAAAGTATTCGACCTGACGGTCATTCATGAATTCTTCGGATTCACTTGGACGATATTCTTCGGGCAATTCAACAGACGACATTGGTGTGCTACCTCGGCAAGCTAATGTTTCGCCAAAGAACAAAGCATCTGACATGCCTTAAAATCCCCGACGAAGTCCCCAATTCTTGGGGCGCGTCTATCCAAAATTCCCGTCGCTGTCACCAAAAATTTCTCTCGAAATCACGCCAAATCTATGTGAATGGTAAGTCCAACAACAAGATATACCCCCACAAAGGCGAAATATGCGGTTTACAGGTACAGATAGTTACGTCGCTACCGAAGATTTGATGATCGCGGTAAATGCCTCGATCACGCTTGAGCGTCCTTTGTTGGTCAAAGGGGAACCGGGCACGGGCAAAACCGAACTCGCCCGTCAGGTCGCCGCAGCTCTTGATGTGCCGATGATCGAGTGGAACATCAAGTCCACCACGAAGGCCCAGCAAGGCTTATACGAATACGATGCAGTCAGCCGTTTGCGTGACAGCCAGTTGGGTGATGAGCGCGTGAATGACGTGTCCAATTACATCAAGCGCGGCAAGTTATGGGACGCATTTTCCGCGGGCGAAAAAACCGTGTTGTTGATTGATGAGATCGACAAGGCCGACATCGAGTTTCCCAACGATTTGCTGCAAGAGCTTGACCGGATGGAATTCCACGTCTTTGAAACCGGCGAAACCATCAGCGCCAAAGTGCGCCCGATTGTAATCATCACCTCCAACAATGAAAAAGAACTGCCGGATGCGTTTTTGCGTCGCTGCTTTTTCCACTATATCGCTTTTCCAGAAACAGATGTGATGCGCAAAATTGTGGACGTGCATTTCCCGGATATCAAAACCGCGTTGGTGACCGAGGCCTTGTCGCAATTTTATGAAATCCGCGAAACGCGCGGGCTTAAGAAAAAGCCGTCTACGTCGGAAGTCTTGGACTGGTTGAAACTGTTGCTCGCGGATGATTTGGATGCCCAAGACCTTAAGCGCGACGGCAAGGATGCGCTGCCCAAACTACACGGCGCGCTTTTGAAGAACGAGCAAGACGTGCATATGTTTGAACGCTTGGCCTTTTTAGCGCGGCGCGACCGCTGATTATGCAGGCTTGGAAAACATCGCTGGCGGGTCTCTTGTTTTTGGGAGCCTGTAGCGACACCCTAGAGCAGGAACGCCTGACCCTGCCCCCGGATTTGCCGCGCTTTGCGATGAAAACCCAAAGCCTTGGCGTGGCGCGCTCTAACAGCGATATCGCCCGCGACTTTTTGGACCTGACCTTTGGCTTGGAAAACGGCGACACCCTGCCCCGGCTGTTGAAATACGAAGGCCCGGTGCGGGTGGCGCTGAACAATCCCAGCATTGCGGTTTATCGCCCTGAAATCGACGGGCTGCTGCGCCGTCTGCGCGTCGAGGCGAAAGTCGACATCGCCCTGACCAACACCCCAGAGAACGCCCAGATTTTTATCGAAGCGATCCCGCGTCGGTCAATCCAAAAGGTTTTTCCCGGCGCGGCCTGTTTCATCATCCCCGGCGTGCGCTCTTGGGAAGAATTTCGCCGCCCCCAAGGGTCGGTCAACATGCGTTGGTCCTTGCAAGATACCTTGGGCTACACGACGGTCTTTATTCCGTCTGACAGCACCCCTCAGGACACCCGCGATTGCCTGCACGAAGAAATTGCCCAAGCGCTTGGGCCTGCCAATGATCTGTTTCGCATCCCCGAAACGGTCTTTAATGATGATAACTTCCATTCCATCCTGACACCTTTTGATATGCTGGTGCTGCGCGCGCTTTATCAACCGGAACTGGCCAGCGGCATGTCCGCCGCCCAAGTCGCGTTGGAACTGCCGGATATTTTGAACCGGATAAATCCAAAAGGCCGCACCCCGGCGCCCGAGCGGGCCAGCAATGACACCAAGCTGTGGAAAACCAACATCACGCGCGCGATGGACCGCAGCCGCACCCGCAACCAGCGCCGCCGCGCCGCGCGCACCGCGATCGAACTTGGCAGTGCCATGCAGCCCACCGATCATCGGCTTGGCCTCGCGATCTTGACTCTTGCGCGCCTTGAAACCCGCGAAAACCCAAGCAAAGCGGCGGGTCTGTTTGAAACGGCTGATACGCAATTTGCCAACCAATTTGGCCCGCGCAACGTGCGTTCGGCTCATGTGGCAATCCACCGCGCTTTGCTGGCTTTGCGCGATAACGAGCCGCAACAAGCCGTAGCCATCGCGCGCGCCTATCAAAGCGTGGCCGAGGCCGCAGAAAACGCTGTGGTCTTTTCTGGGCTTTTGGCGATTGAAGCCGAAGCCCTGCGTTTGATGGATAAAACCGAAGCGTCACGCCGCGCCCGCTTGAAATCGCTTCGATGGGCACGATATGCCTTTGGTGACAACGATGGCACGATTGCCAAAGCACAGGCCGAAATCGCGGCCTTCAAACCAGATAGTTAGGCCAGCTTAATGATCATCCCTTTCGCAACCCTTGTTGGCGCCCTCTTGGGCTGGTTCCGCGCCCACCGCGCCCGTGGCAATCGGCTGGACAAGCTGCAATATGCTGCCGTCTTTGCCATTATATTCTTTGTCGCCTCCCTGATCTTGAACGCGGTTTTAACGTCTGTTTTGGCGGTGTAAGTCGCGATGTTCCTGCGCCTGTTTGATAATCTGCGCACAGCCAAACTTCCCGTCAGCCTGCGCGAATATCTAACCTTGCTCGAAGCGATGAAAGCCTCTCTTGTACTTTATGACATCGACGGGTTTTACTATCTGGCGCGCGCCACGCTGGTCAAAGATGAACGCCATCTTGACCGGTTCGATCAGGTGTTTGCACAGACCTTTAAGGGGTTGGAAAACGCTTCGCTGGCCGATGTGATTGACACGGTTCCGATCCCCGACGATTGGCTGCGCAAAGAGCTGGAAAAAAACTTAAGCGAAGCCGAAAAAGCCGAAATAGAAGCCATGGGTGGCTTTGAAAAGCTCATGGAAACTTTGCGCGAGCGTCTGAAAGAACAAGAAGGCCGTCATCAAGGCGGGTCCAAATGGATCGGCACGGGCGGCACCTCGCCCTTTGGGGCCTATGGCTATAACCCAGAAGGCGTGCGCATCGGTCAAGACAAAAGCCGCCACCAGCGCGCGGTGAAAGTCTGGGACAAACGCGAGTTTCGCAATCTCGATGACACGGTGGAACTTGGCACGCGCAACATCAAAGTCGCGCTCAAGCGTCTGCGCTCTTGGGCGCGCGATGGGGCGGCGGACGAGTTGGACATGCAAGGCACCATCCGCGCCACGGCAGAAAACGGCTATTTGGATGTGGTCACGCGACCTGAGCGGCGCAATGCAGTGAAAGTCCTGCTGTTCTTTGACATCGGCGGGTCGATGGACCCTCATGTAAAACTGGTCGAAGAACTGTTTTCCGCCGCGCGAACCGAGTTCAAACACCTCAAGCATTTCTATTTTCACAACTGCCTTTACGAAGGCGTGTGGGAAGACGCGACGCGCCGTTGGTCCGAGGTTATGCCCACATGGGACGTGCTGCGCACCTATGGCCCGGATTACAAATGTATCTTTGTGGGCGACGCGGCCATGAGCCCTTATGAAGTCGCCATGCCCGGTGGTGCTAATGAGTATTGGAACGAAGAAGCCGGGCAAGTGTGGCTGGCACGTGCGCGCGAACAATGGCCCAGCAATGTCTGGATCAATCCGGTGGCCGAAACCGCGTGGGGGCACACCCAGTCCACGGCCATGATCCGCGAGATATTTGAGGATCGCATGTTCCCGATGACGCTTTCTGGCAT
>CAZBBZ010000120.1:0-7904 GCA_964489925.1 uncultured Rhodobacterales bacterium | reverse complement strand
CAATGGAACAAATGATGATACAGTTATCCGCCTTGTCGCGCACAACCTCCATCTCGAACTCTTTCCAACCCAAAAGGCTTTCATCGATCAAGATTTGGCTCATGGGCGAGGCATCAAGCCCGCTGCGGCAAATCGCTTCAAAGTCCTCGCGGTTATAAGCGACACCGCCGCCGGTCCCGCCAAGGGTAAAGGCCGGGCGAATAATCGCAGGCAGACCGATGTCGGGCAGAACTTTCATCGCCTCAGACACACCAGCGTTCAAATCAAACCCTTGCTCGGTCTTGGGCGCTGTGATGATCGCGCTGCGGGGGTTTTCCAAGCCAATCCGCGTCATGGCTTCGGCAAACAACTTGCGATCCTCGGCCATTTCAATGGCGTCGCGCTTCGCACCGATCAGTTCCACACCGTATTTTTCCAACACACCCATATCATCAAGCGACAAAGACGTGTTCAGACCCGTTTGCCCCCCCATGGTCGGCAACAAGGCGTCGGGCCGCTCTTTTTCGATGATCTTGGCAACGATTTCCGGGGTGATCGGCTCGATATAGGTCGCATCCGCCAATTCCGGGTCCGTCATAATCGTCGCCGGGTTCGAATTTACCAAAACGACCCGGTACCCTTCTTCGCGCAGCGCTTTACAGGCTTGAGCGCCGGAGTAATCAAACTCGCAGGCTTGCCCAATGACAATGGGCCCAGCCCCGATAATCATAATCGTTTTGATGTCGGTACGTTTGGGCATAGGGCTCCCCGCCGGATAGAGTCGAGCAAACTGGCGTGGTTATAGTCAAGGAGGTCTGAGGCGCAAGGCGATAGGGGCGCAAAAATGACTCTAAATTTCAAGCAGTGGCGTGAGCCGCGTTTTGGCGTGCGACAATCGCCTCGGTTTCCGCCTCCCAAGCCGCCAGCCAGTCCTGCCCGCCCAAGGCCTCGCAAAGTGGTGCAAGTTCCTTGTCGTAGGCCTGCCATTTGTCCAAGCCCTTACGGTTGATGCCTTGGCGCACCTGCGTCACCGACGCTGTTAGCACTGCCCCCTTGGTATCTTCGGGGCGCGTCACCGCGTCTTGCCAATCAACATCCAAGAATTTCAGAATTTGGCGCATCTGCCCTTCGGGATCATCAATCAGCGCACGATAAGATTGTTCGCGCAACCGATCCCCCAACAGCGCACGGCTATGATCGAGTGAGCCATAAACCGACTTTATCTTATCCCCCAGCCAATCCAGCCGGTTCGCAAATGTATGACCATCTTGGTAGAGCGTGGTAAAATTCGACAAGCCCACATCCATCGGATGCCGCCGCATAAAAATGAACCGCGCGTTTGGCAAAATCATCCGCGCCAGTGGCATCAGCTGACAATTCAGGGGCATCTTGTCGATAATGCGCGCAGGCATATGGTCTTGGGCACCGTCACCTTGAACCAGCGCGCGCGCATTTTGCAAATACCCGCGCCCGCAGCCCATCAACTCATCCGCCGTCACCGTCTGCATCCAAGCAAACAGCAACTGCTTGTCCGGCACGTTCGGATGGTTTTGATGCAGCGTCAGATTGATCGCCGCCAAAGCGCGGCTTTCCCCGATCGAAACCACCCGGTCGTGTTGCAGCAGCATCTTTTCCAACAAGGTCGTGCCAGAGCGCGGCATGCCAACAATAAACACTGGCGCCTCGCTTGGATCACCTTGATCGGCATGCTGAGCCATCAAAGCAGGGGTCGCAAAGCGCCGCTCGCCCTTTTCCATTAGCTCCGATTGATTGTGATCATAGCTGCCCGTGTGCAGGGTCTTTGCCTGTTTGAAAAAATGAAACGCCCGCTTGTGATTGCCATGAGTGCGCTCGCAACGCCCCAGCGCATAAGCCAGCTTCACCTTCTGCGCCTTATCCAGCTTCTTGGACTGCAAGAAATCGCGCATGGTTTTCAGATAAGTGCTATCGGGCGCAGGCGTCTTGATCTGCACCAATGCCAAAAACGCCGCCGGGTTCCGGCTTTTCAGTTTCAGCGATGTGGTTAGTGCTGCCTCGGCCTTTTCATAATCGCCAAGAAAGACCTGCATCTCCCCCAGTTTGGTCCAGCCGGACACATTTTTCGGATCCACATCCAGCAAACGGTGCAACAAGGCTATGGCCGTGTCGTGTTGGTTCAAATGCCATGTGGCAATCGCCGCCATTTCCAATAGCACGATGTGATCGGGCTCTAGGGCAAGCCGTTTGAACAGTGGCTCAACCGCATCCAAATACTGGCCCCCATTCACCATGGCGTCCAAGGCTTTTATGCTAGGCAAAAGCGACGCGCCCGCGCGTGGGGGGGCAAATGCGTTCGGGCGTAAGATGTGGTTCAAACTCGCCCCAACCGCTTATAAATTTGAATTGAACAAATTCCGCGCCGCTTGCAGCCCGATTGATGCGTTTTGCAACATGGTCAGCGCCGCAGTCCCCGGAGCCGTGCTGGACGGTCCATTCTTGACCTGCTCGCGGATCAAAAAGTCTCGCACCGCCAGTTCAACCTTGTCGCTTTCCAAAAACACATCTAGCGAGGACGACCCAAATTTCTTTACGGCCGCGTCCTGAAAAATTTCGCGCTGCCGATCAATATCAAGTGATCCCACCGCCGTTGGCACCCCAAGCGCGCCTTCAAGCACCCGGCGCAACGGGGTTGACCCCATCACCGAAAACCACCCCGCATTTTGCGGATCAGACCCGGCCGCGATATCGCCGATCTCGCGCTTGAAATTCATCGCCATGCGCATGGCATTGTCGCTTTGACCTACCGCCTGTTCGAACTGACGCTCTTGATACATGTCGATCAGCTTGTTCGCGAAATCCGATTGCCAGACCCGCGCCCCGAACTCATTGCCATAGCCAAACTCATCGGCCAGCTTGCGATAGGCCGGGTCCACCAAGCGATTGGCAAAGGCATCATCATTGTCCGTACCTTCAGCCAAGGCCTTTTTCACAAAGGCCTGTTTGTTCAGATCATCATCCAAACCAAAGGCCCCAAGCGCGACCTTTAACAAAGTGCGATCCTCCACCAGCGCGTCAGCGGTCAGTGCCTTTGAAATATTCTCTTTGAAATGCTCAATTTCGCGGTTCAGCAACGGCGATTTGTTGAACACCTCTTGCTGGGCTTCTTGCGTGCGCTGCAAATAGTTCCAGCCCGCATAGCCAGACAGTGGCAGGATCGGTTGAAAACTCATGACGCTTTGGCCAATTCAAACAACCGCATTTCGCGGGGCAATAGCGCGCGCAGGGCTTTGAAGGCGGGATAAAACTTGCCCTCGGTCACCAGCCGCGTGGCCAGATCAAGCTGGCGACGACTATCCGCATCCGTGAACACCGCGCTGAGTTGCTCGATCCCGTGGATCAGCTGAAACGACGCTTCTTTCGGGTCCGCATCCCCCGTCAGCACAAGCTGCGCGATGTAACAAATGCGCGCCACGGGCGTTTTCGCATCTTCCGGGTGGATCGCTTCTTTCATGCGCAACACATTGGTATCAGGCGTCAGGATCGTCACCGTCGAGCGGCGCAACCCGTTTTGCAAAATCACGCCGTTCACTAAGAACCGTTCTTGAGGAGACAATTTCAGGGCAAGACCAGCCATTTTCGATCAACCTTTCATCTCGTCGCGCAACCCGCGCATAATCGTCGCGTTGATATCCACAAGGGCCGCCACGGTTTGCTCGCCTTCCAAAACTTTGCTCGAATGGCGCCACACGAAATTGGCCAAACCCAAAATTTGCGCGCGCATCGCGTCAGGCAGCTTGTTGTCCTCATCCGCCACATCCATCGCAAGGATCGACCAAAGCTGGCGGTTGAAATGCACCGCTTCCGCCATTTTGCCGTTGCCCGGCGTGGTTTCCGCTTGGGCGGCGGTCAAGAGGTTGGTGGCACGGGCGAAGGCTTGATATTCAACCCCCTTTTCGGTGCGCACTGCGCGGGATGTTGCGCCATAAGCGGCTTGCGCCATTGCCGAAGAATTGCTTGCCATCTGAATAAAAGCCCTTGATTTTTAATCATAACCCGGTTTTCGGGCGGGATAGTCAGGGCGAAACGATCCGCCCTGACCTGATGTTTTAACAAGCCGCCAAAGTTGAATTTCAAAACTCTGGCGACCCATCTATGGCCTAATTTACCGGAACAGAGACAACAGCGTTTGCGGCGCTTGGTTGGCGATCGAAAGCGCCTGCACACCGAGCTGTTGTTGTACCTGAAGCGCCTGCAATCGGGCCGAAGCTTCTTCCATATTGGCGTCAACCAACCCACCGATACCCGTTTTGACCGAGTCTGTGAGCGATTGCATAAAGTCACCTTGGATTTCGATACGCTTTTCAGACGCACCCAAAGCCGCAGCCCCATCAATCGCTGTTTGAATGTTGGTTTCAACCGTACCCAAGGTCGTGGTCGCTGTGGTGGCATCCGTTACCGCAATCGCACCCGCCGTCAGGGTCCAAGCGGCTTCAAAATCAACCGATGCAACTGTAACAGTCGAGGTGGTCACCGAACCTGCGGCATCCCGATCAAGCGATGTCAAAACGGTCATGTCGCCGCCTGCGGTATCAAGCAGGTTTTTACCGTTAAACTGAGCCGCACCAATGATCGAACCGATCTGACCAGCAAGCTGATCCACATCTGCCTGAATCTTGGTGTGATCCACGTTTTCACCGGTTGCAGCGACGACCTTTTCTTTGATCTCGTTCCACAGCTCAGTGATTTGTTCCGCACCAGAACGCGCCACCGAGATGGTTGATTCCGCCAAAGAAAGACTGTCAGAAACCGATTTGAAACCCGCAACATCAGATTCCATGACCTTGGAAATCGCCCAGATCGCAGAGTTGTCTTTCGCAGATCCAATCTCTTTACCAGTCGAGATTTCACCCTGTGTTGAGGCAAGGTTCTTGTTGATGGAATTCAAAGTCTGCAGGGCCACCATTGCAGAGTTATTTGTAAGAATACTGGACATTTTTTCACCTATTTGAACGACGCGCATACAGATTGGCGTCGCTGTTTACACAAGCCGCGTGTTTACGCAGCGCTAAGCGTCGTTCTGACAATACGGTTGTTGGAGTTCCCAAACCCGTGCCACCCCTCGAAGGATGCAAGAACCAATCTGGCGCGAAACCAATAAGCAAATCTTAATTTTTGGCCCGACTTCGGCGCGGGAAATCTATTAGTTCCAATGATTTATGGTAAATGTACCATTGCGGCGCAAGACTGGGGCAAGCCTGTCCATATTGCGCGCAACCCCATAAAATTTGAGGCTTAGACGACATCGACCCCTAAACCGCGCTTGCTCGTTGGCGCTGAAACCCGATCCGCCAAATCAAGCCGAGCAGGGCCAAGAATGACAAGACACCAGCAATGGCAGGGCCGTGAACCTGTGGGAATAAATGGGACAGGTACACAAAGCTCAGTTCGTGAAAGCCGATCAAACCAAGGCTCATCAAGACCAAGAACCCAACGGGCGACAAAAACCGCGTCATCACCGGGATCATCAGCACGATGGGCATAAAATAATGGTTCCATCCAAGGGGGCCGCAAAGCGCGATGATGACCCAGAGCGCGGCAAACTGCAAAATCAGCTTGTCCCGCTGTTCCAAACGCCGCGTCGCGCGATAGCTAATGACCAGCAATAGCGCAAAGCTCGCAAGGATCGGCCATTTTATCCAAGAAGGCTCCTCCCGAACCATATGCCGAAATGTGCCGTCCGGCGCTTTGCCCAGCCACGACCCATCCCCGCTCACAAGATGCGTCACTTCATAAAGCAGCACTTCCAGATTATAATTCACGTTCATCAGGGCAATCTTGGACGACACCGTTTGCAGTTGCGCGATGAACTGCCAATGCAATTCCGGCCCCGCAAGAACAAGGCTCAGCACGGCAAGTCCCGCACTTGTGGCGATTGCCACAACCGCCGCTTTGCGCCCGCCATCCAACACAAACAGCAGTACCAACAAAATCGGTGTGATCTTGATCGCCCCGGCAATGCCCAGCAACACCCCCGCGCTGACCGCCCGCCCGCTTAAATATCGCTCCAGTGCAAAGACCACCAAAAAGCTGACCGTGATTTGCGGCTGATTGTGAATAAGCGCGACCACGACGATGCTGGACGTAAAACAAATCAACACGCCAATGCCCACAAAGACCGCCAAGGGCATGGGCAGATTGCTAATGCGATACCAAAGCAGGATCATCGCCCCGATCATGGCGATGTGGATCACATAGAACGCGTTAAAAAAGCTGCTCGGCTCCGCGTAGGCCGCAATCGGGCCCAGCAGTGCGGCCCAAAGCGGGGGGTAGATATAGGCAAACGTCAATTCGTCGTGATATCCGTGCCGTGCCATTTCCGCCAACCAAGCAGGCGTCGTGGCTTGCCCAAAAAAACCTTCGGGGGCGGCATAAACCAATTCAAGATCGCCAACCCCGTAAAAGTAGCTCGCAAAATAGATCGCCGAAAGATCAAACGGAAAGCTGTTCCAATAGGTCTGCAATGCAAATGCCGCCCAAATCCCCAGCAAAACAAAGGCCAGTGGGCGGTCAAATCGGTCAAACGAGGCGCTTTGTACGGCATAGAGTTGCATAACTCCCACCGCTAAGCGTGACTTTAGGCAATAATGCGGCTTTTGATGCTTAAAAATCCCGACAATGGTGTATAGCGCACAACATCGCGATAATTCTTGACAAGGGGCCGGGCTTTCGGTTTGTCGGGCGCGGTTCAGACACCCCCAAAACCAAAAGGGAAATTTTCGACATGCACGCGTATCGCAGCCAAACTTGTGCCGGGCTAAATGCCTCTCACGTGGGTCAAACCGTCCGCCTTTCAGGTTGGGTCCATCGGGTGCGCGACCACGGCGGCGTGCTGTTCATCGATCTGCGCGATCACTATGGCATGACCCAAGTGCTGGCCGATCCCGACAGCCCGGTGTTTTCCGAGGTTGAAAAACTCCGCTCTGAATGGGTGATCCGCATTGATGGCGAGGTGAAAGCCCGCGACGAAAGTCTGGTCAACAAGAACATCCCAACGGGCGAGGTCGAGGTCTTCGTGCGCGATCTTGAAGTCTTGGGCCAATCCGCAGAATTGCCGCTGCCCGTCTTTGGCGAACAAGACTACCCCGAAGAAACCCGCCTCAAGTACCGCTTCTTGGATTTGCGCCGCGAAACGCTGCACAACAACATGATCCTACGCTCCAACGTGGTCGCTCATTTGCGCAAAGCCATGTGGGACAAGGACTTCAACGAATTTCAAACCCCGATCATCACAGCTTCCTCCCCCGAAGGAGCGCGCGACTTCCTTGTGCCGTCGCGTTTGCATCCGGGTAAATTCTATGCGCTGCCCCAAGCCCCGCAGCAGTTCAAACAGCTGATTATGGTTTCGGGCTTTGACAAATACTTCCAAATCGCCCCCTGTTTCCGCGACGAAGACCCGCGCGCCGACCGCTCGCCCACTGATTTCTATCAGCTCGACGTGGAAATGAGCTTTGTCACTCAGCAAGACGTGTTCGACACGATCCAGCCGGTGATCCAAGGCACGTTCGAAGCCTTCGGCAAAGGGCGCAAAGTCGATACCGACTGGCCGCAGATTTCTTATAAAGACGCGGCCCTGTGGTATGGTTCAGATAAACCTGATCTGCGTAACCCGATCAAAATGCAGATCGTGTCCGAACACTTCGCAGGCTCCGGTTTCAAAATCTTCGCCTCGCTCTTGGAAAAAGAGGGCAACGAGGTCCGCGCAATCCCCGCGCCCAAAGGCGGCTCACGCAAATTCTGCGACCGTATGAACAGCTTTGCGCAAAAAGAAGGTCTGCCCGGCATGGGCTATATCTTTTGGCGCGATGGCGAAAACGGCATGGAAGCCGCTGGCCCCTTGGCCAAAAACATCGGACCAGAGCGCACCGAAGCGATCCGCGAACAGCTTG
>CAZBBZ010000119.1:0-7920 GCA_964489925.1 uncultured Rhodobacterales bacterium | reverse complement strand
TTCTCGACGCCTGCACGCCAGGCTTCATGAATAACATTCGCTTCGATCATCAGGTTTTCGTAGATGAACTCCGCCGGATAAGAATTGTTGGCATGAATCCCGCCCACCTTCGCGGCGGCTAGAATAACCTGATCGGGTTTCTGGGTTTGAAAGAAGTCTTGCACGGCGGTCTGATCCGTTAAATCGAGATCCTTTCGCGTGCGGATAATCACCTCGCCTGCCAACTGCCTCTGTATCGCCGAGCCGACCATGCCACGATGGCCGGCGAGAAAAATGGACATCGTTAGTTCTCCACAGCAACTGGCAATTCCAGCCCATGTTTCTTCAATAACGCATGGCGCTTTGCGGTATTCAAGTCTTCTGCAACCATCTCGGCGCACATCTCAGCCGCGGTTATCTGTGGCTCCCAGCCAAGCTTTTCTTTAGCTCGGCTTGGATCGCCTAATAGTGACTCAACTTCGGCGGGCCGGAAGTGTCGCGGATCGATGCGCATGATCACATCTCCGACCTTAACGCCCGGCGCGTCATCCGAGTTGATCGAGGTTACTCGCGCCACTTCATCCAAATCTTCCCCATCGAACTCAAGCTCAATACCAAGCTCTCTGGCAGACCAAATGATAAACTCGCGGACGGAATGTTGCTTGCCCGTGGCAATCACAAAATCTTCTGCCACGTCTTGTTGCAGCATCATCCATTGCATACGCACATAGTCCTTGGCATGTCCCCAATCACGCAGAGCGTCGAGATTACCCATATAAAGACACGGCTCCAATCCTTGTGCGATATTGGCCAAACCACGTGTAATTTTGCGGGTCACAAAGGTTTCGCCCCGCCGCGGGCTTTCGTGATTGAACAGAATTCCGTTACAGGCGTAGATCCCGTAGGCTTCACGATAGTTCACGGTGATCCAATAGGCATAAAGCTTGGCAGCGGCATAGGGTGACCGGGGATAGAAGGGCGTGGTTTCTTTTTGCGGGGTTTCTTGCACAAGCCCATAAAGCTCAGAGGTGGCTGCCTGATAAAAGCGAGTCTTTTTTTCCAATCCCAAAAACCGAATTGCTTCGAGCAATCGCAACGTGCCGATCCCATCTACATCCGCAGTATATTCAGGCGCTTCAAAAGACACAGCCACATGTGACTGAGCACCAAGGTTATACACCTCGTCAGGCTGAACTTCAGAGACAATCCGGGTGAGGTTTGAGGTGTCGCTTAGATCTCCATAATGGAGCTTCAATCGAGCATTTTCGGTATAGGGAGATTCATAAATGTGATCGATCCGCTGGGTATTGAATTGCGAAGCCCGGCGCTTAATGCCATGCACTTCGTAGTTTTTTTCAAGCAAAAACTCCGCAAGATACGAGCCGTCTTGCCCGGTTATGCCAGTGATGAGTGCGCGTTTGGTCATGGTTTCAAATCCTTAAACCAGCAACGGATGCCATGTTGCAGTTTAATCGAAGAAAACTCATAGTTGGCATACACCTTGACGGTTTTGTAGTTCAAAATTTACCCCCTAAGACCATGGCGCGGGATGCAAATAAAAACGGCATCATACGTCCAATGTTTGAGGGATGTTATCTGAGAATTTATGTTTCAAATCTGGATTGGGTCTGTGTTGTGGTCTTCATGACTTTTGAGAAATTGATAATGTTAGTCACGTCGTAAATTTACTTCACACCTAGAACCTAGTCTCTAGTTGACAGATAGACAAGGTATCTGTTCAGACTTAAACCGTGAATTGAAACACGCAAAAGAGTATCAACGAATTGCAGGGGTTAGTTTTTTCAGTAAGCCGATCTGGGCATCGCGGAGAATATTTAGATCTGTTTTCCGACATGTTTCAGCTGAGTCAGGCGACAAAGGCCGATGGGTCGGGTGGTTTTGGGTCGCTGGTACGAGCACAGCGTTTGCTGTTTGCCACGCTTGATGATGGAATTATAACTTTCCTGGTTGTTGCGTTAATCCGTATGCTGATTGGCAAGAAAACTGCTGGGATTATGCTTCGACCGCATAGTTGCAATCGCACGGGAACGCTTGCTGAGCGTGTTAAATATTGGATGTTTCGAGGGCTATCAAAAAGCCCTCGCGTTTCGATTATCTCGATCGTGCCATATTCGTCGAATGCACAGATCAAGGCTGTCACAACCCACTGGGTTCACGACCCGCAACTTTGGGATTACGCGAATTTGCAACGCAACCCTGATCCGGACCTTTACAGAGCAATCATGGAAAATGCAGACCTGCGAAAAACGCTGGCATTTGTCGGAAGTGTAACCTCCATAAAGGGCATTTCGTTTTTGGCTGAAATTGTACAAATGGATCCGGGAATACTTAGCGAAATTCACTTGGTTATCGCGGGCAAAGTAGCGCCAGAGGCGCTGGAGCCAGTTGAACTATTGCGCGAGGCGGGCGCTCAGATTTTTGATCGGTTTGTCAGTGTGCAAGAGTTAGAGGCCGTTTACGATGCATCAGACATGATTTGGTGCTGTTATCGCCCAGACTATGACCAAGCCTCCGGCATCTTCGGGCGTGCGGTTCAATTCGGCCGTTGCCCTGTTGTTCGTGAAAGTTCAATGATCGACGCCTATTTCCCAAAAACGCTTGTGGACATGGTATCCCTCGCTTGCGACGATCCCAAAGATGCCGCGCGCCGGATCAGGTCAGCCGAACCTGTGAAGGAATCGCAGGATCAAACTTTGAACCAAATGACTGCTGGTTGGCGTGATGGCTTCAAGGAAACTGTTACTTCCTGTCTTTGACGCTCAGTGCCATTATGCCAATTTTGTCCGAGGTTTCACAAGTTGGCGCTGAAACTCATGCACTAATGCGATCTTTCAGGTTTGAAATATAATCCGTCAATTTGTGTTAGGCGGCGTGTATTTGGGCTTCGATAACCGGGCCAAATGTCCCAAATTTCAAACCCATGTTCCGTAATTATTCTGTCAACAGTTCGCCATTCTGGTTGGCCTTCGTAAAGCGGCATCAAGCTCATTTCAGTTAGAATACCTGCTGTTGATTGAAGCATACGATTTGCACCGCTCAGCACTTTGGCCTCTCCGCCTTGGACATCAAGTTTCAATAGTGTCCGAGCGGGGTCAAAATCTATATCCTCGAGGTCATCTAGCCTACGCGTTGGAACCTGCACGACCTCGGATACCTTTACATGTGGCGTATCGCTGACAAAACTTTCCAAGGGTTCCAACAACGAACTACTTGTATCACCCTGAGTGATGTTGAAGTTTGCCTCGCCATTTTCATCGCTGAGCGCAAGCCGTGGTGCCACGGACCAATTCTTGGAACCTTTAGAGGCTTCAACCAGTTCGGAATGTGCTCTTGGAATTGGTTCGAATGATATCACCCGACCTTTATATCCAGTTGCAAGCAGCATCCTAGCAAAACCTCCATCGTTCGCTCCGACGTCTAGGACTGTATTGATGCGCATCATCTCCATGAAATGTAGCAGCCTCAGGTCATCGCGTGAATTTGGACTACTCATGCGAACTTCAAGGCCGATTGTACGACCCAAATTGCGTAGTGACTCTTTAATTTTTGCTTTCATTTTCAAACAACCGTCGTGATGGAGTGGTACGTTAGAAGAATTAAAATTTGATCGAAATTGGCTTCAACCATCTGCGCATGGTTGTGGGTCGTATTCAAATACAAGAAATTGCAATGTCTATGCTGTTGGCTGAATTCTGCCAGTTGTCTATCCAACCTAAACACGGATCTGATGCCTTGGAAAGACGCGCATTCAAAAAGGCCGAAATTGCTACGCGAACAGGTTTGCGCTTATTGCCGCTGATGGTCTAAGTAACCTAAAAGGGCCGCGTCTTTCTTTGTTGCAGGTCGCTCGTCATCTCGTGCCAGATTCAGAAATCACCAGCGATATCTCCACGCTGGTATTGCCAGATGCATCCCCAAATGCATCACAGCCAGGGATTCAGCCACCATGATTTTGGCAAGACTCCACAAAGATATACGATCGGTAAGTTCCGGTTTGGTGTGCTCCAAATTCTCGCGGATTTTTCCTTGCCCGGCAATTGATCGACGAAAATAACGGGCGAAGGTGCCTCCCCAGATAACGAACCAAGTCAGCAAACCAGCTATGCCAAACACCAGTGCCAAAACCGGTAGCGCCAGCCATATAAGGTGCTTTAAGACAGATACCCCCCCCCTTCCAACCGGAGAGCTTGTCGCCAAATTGACGCGTATAAAGCAAGTAAGACCGCCGCCAGCGGCTCTTTTGTGAAACGTATTGCATGGCCGTTTCGGGAAATCGTGTTTCTACATAGCAATTTGGCACGCGTAATATTTTGTGCCCTTGTTTGATCGCATACAGGGTCAAATAGGTATCTTCACCTATGCGGTATGGGTGATCGGTATCGGAAGCTTCCTCGATCAGCGAGCGACGAAAGGCGGAATTTGCGCCATACAAAGACAGTGTATAGTAGGATGCTTTGTCAAACGACGTGTCTGCATATTTTTGAAGTGCCCATTGGCAATACACAAACGGTGACTTCAACTGTTGGGGCAGGGGGCGAATCCTGCCCGTCGTAATCATCACTTGGTTCTCGACAACGGGCTGAATGAGTTGCTTGATGCTTTCACTGTTTAAGATGCAGTCCGCATCCGTCAGCACGATGATTTCACCTTTTGCGCGGGCTAGGCACTGTTGAAGCGATATGAATTTGCCCTGACCCATCACTTGTTCGATGACGACAATCTGATCACCGGCCCATTTTTGGGCGATGCTATAGGTTTTGTCTTGCCCGCCAGCACATAAAATCAACTCCAGACCTGGATGATCGAGGTTTGCGAAACTACGTAAAAATGCTTCGATGTGCTTTTCTTCATTCCACGCGGCAACAAGTACACTAGTTCTTGGATTACTAAATTCTTTCATAGATCGTACCTAAACGCGTCACATATTGGAGAGAAGACTCATACACATACTGCTGAAAAAACGGTTGTTCTTTACGATCTCGAAAATGAGATAATACGATGACATCGAAGAGCAAAATGGCTCCGATCCCCAATAGCTTTGCTATAAGGATAACGCCATTCAACGGGGCTTTCCGTTTTGAATTGAACACGCGTTGTATGGAGCGCCCTTTTGTGAAGTTACTTTGAATCAACCATATCCAAGTCGTCTTTATCGGGCGCACCAGATGATAGACATAGAAACTTGGATCGTAATAGAAACGGGCCGCGGGCAAACTTGCACGAATATGACGTATGAGTGCAGTCTCCTCACCGTAGGCGAGATTTTCACCATTCATACCCAAGCACGGATCGAACCCTCCGACGTCCATTAAAACGTCGCGACGTATAACCAAATTTCCGCCATGCAGATCTTGCGGGGTCTTATCTATGAACATGGCGTTTTCATGCGGGACGTGTGAGCCGTATTCGTTCTTGTACCAATCCGGTTTCGGTGCGTTGTAAAATGCAAAATAGGGCCCACCAAAAACCTCCGGCTGATGTTCCGCGATCACATTTTTCGCCGCTGACAGCCACTCGACAGGCACTTTGCAGTCATCATCAATAAAGGCCAGATACGTCCCCTTTGCCTCCTGCCAACCCCGGTTGCGGGCATGGGAAAGTCCCTGCTTGTGTTCCAGACAATAACGGACATTCGGCAATCGTGCCGTAAACTCATGGCAGATAGCCGACGTTCCGTCTGTAGAGTTATTGTCGACAATGATAACTTCGTATTCCGACGGATCGATGTTCTGTGCACAAACCGTTTCAATGACGTCATTTAGCAAGTTGGCCCGATTATAGGTGCAGACGATCACTGAAATCACAGGAGTGTCGGCCATCTCGTCGCGCTCTGTATCTGTCTGCCGGAACGCTCTACTCATTCGCCGGCACCCATTTTTGCGTGCAGGTCATACCAACTAGCTGTGCGATAGCCTAGTGTCCGCCGCCAAACCCTATAAGGCCAGCGCAGGATACGTTTGTTGTAAAGATCGCCTTCAGGTAACGCGATCCTTTGCTCTTGAATAAACCGCTTCAGTTGACGCTCAATCTGCTTTTTTGAACGCCATTTTCCGGGTGTTTCCTCGCCAAAGGGGCCGGTGTTTGCCGTGCTAAATGTTGCATCAACATAGTTGCCTTCAAGTGCAGGATTAGGGCAGCGCAATTTGTAATGAAGGGATTGATCGACCAGCTTGAATTGTCGATATCCAAGTTTTTCCAAAAGCAGAAGTGGTTCAACGGCCAGATCATAAGCGCTATCATCAATTTCAATCGACACATATTTCGGGCGTTCATTGAATGATGATAATGCCCGCAAACACAGCATATCTGCGCCCTCGATATCAACTTTTAGATAATAGGGAATGCCGTGCTCTTTCAGCACCTCTTCAAATTTTATACAGGCCACGTC
Source organism: uncultured Rhodobacterales bacterium (assembly GCA_964489925.1). GTDB lineage: Bacteria > Pseudomonadota > Alphaproteobacteria > Rhodobacterales > Rhodobacteraceae > CAYLLD01. The sequence continues at coordinate 1,532 of CAZBBZ010000119.1, read as the reverse complement.
TACAGGCTCGTTCGGAAAACCGCGCCTCTCATTGCGCTCGCGAAGACGCTCTGACAATGTGCCCCATTCGCGCGCGCCGGAATTGACGTAGAAGGTGATTTCCCCTGTATAGGTCGCGACAGCCTTGGGGATAATCGTCAACCGCTTCTCTGCAATTGTCTTGGCGAAGCGAAGGCTATTTTCATCAACCAAGGTTGGATCGGCCTCAACGCCCACGACCGAGTATCCTTTGTCCAGATAAAATCGGGTGTCTTCTCCATTGAGCATCCCGACATCCATGATCAATTTGTCGTTCATAATAATCTTCTAAGCCGCTTGATTGATGCCGTAGGTAGGTGCGACGCCACTAACAACCCAATGCAGAATTTGTTCCACTCGTTTTTCTGTGGTGTGCCAACGATTGATTTTCAGGCGGGCCTTTTGAACAAGATCTTCTGAAAACTCAGGATCGGATTGTACGCGCTCAATTTGCGTGACCAATTCGTCCGGAGTTGAGAAAAGAAGAATCTCTTCTCCATCGACAAATAGGGACTGATTGGCAGGGCGGTCAGGGACCCGCCACGAGATCACCGGTCGACCCGCCGCCATACCTTCGGTCACGCGCGTGCTGTAGGCTTTTATATAATGGGGCAGATTAACGACAGCAGAGCCCGCTTGCATTCCCTGCAACCACGACTTGCTTCCCTTCTTATGTAAGTAACTGACCGCGGCTAGGTAAGTCGGGTAAACCTGACGTGCTGGGAACAACGGCTTTACGACAGCGCGCTGCAATCGATGGCCGGGTAGGGTGTCAAATAAAACAGTTTGTAGGGTGCCGCTGTTTGTCGATTGCTGATATCCCATAACCTCTTTCAACCGCGCGTGATTTATCCACTCGTCGCGGTCGCCATAGATGACCCCGCTGAAAAAGGCCCTTTTGTCTGGAAATGGTTGGGCTGCTTCGTTCACGAAGTTGGCCGGTATAGCATTGGGTATCCATAGAACCGGTTTTTGCAAACTCGCCTGCAATCGATCACGGTCTACTTCGTCTACCACGGCAACATGTGTCACCATCTCAAGATAGCGGTCAATCTGTGCCCGACGTCTACCCAATGACGGATTTTCCGCAATCTCTGTGGGGGTATACTCAATAGATTCTGTAATGAATCCTATACAGACTGGTGCAAGCGCAGCCGCGTCATCAAGTACCGTTTTTAGATCGCCAAAGTGAGGCAAATCATTAAGCCAGACCTGATCAAATTTTTTGCCTCGGCAAAGTTTATGAATGTGCGCCAGCCACGGTGATGCAATCACGGTGACCTCGACTTGATGACTACGCAAGGCATCCTTAATACCGTAGTTGAGAGAATAAGGGTAGCTACGACCCGCACGCCAACGGGTCTGCTCGTACTGAATTAAAAGAATGCGCAAGGGACGACCATTCGTTTCAAACATAGCCATCTATCCTGCCCTTTTTTTCAGGATTGTCTGAAGGCTCAAATAGTCTTGAAAGGTATTGAGGTTGACGTAATGGTAGATGGCTTCAAACTTAT
>CAZBBZ010000118.1:2681-7991 GCA_964489925.1 uncultured Rhodobacterales bacterium | reverse complement strand
CCGGGCATAGATCAATTATATTGCCCTGCATGTTCGAATTTAACGTCTCGTTCAGATAAGACGTGATTTCGGAATCCTCACCGCGGCCGGTTTGACCCATCTGTGTGATGCCCGCGACCTCGGTGGTGAAACGGACACAACGGGTGCACGAAATACAGCGCGTCATATGGGTTTCGACTAGAGGGCCAAGATCCAAATCGGTAACCGCGCGTTTTGGTTCGCGAAAACGGCTGAAATCAATGCCATAGGCCATAGCTTGATCTTGTAAATCGCACTCACCGCCCTGATCGCAAATCGGGCAGTCGAGCGGGTGGTTGATCAGCAGAAATTCCATCACCCCTTCGCGGGCCTTTTTCACCATCGGGGTGTTGGTAAACACCTCTGGCGCTTGACCTTCAGGGCCGGGGCGCAAGTCTTTCACTTGCATCGCGCAAGACGCCGCCGGTTTCGGTGGGCCACCTTTAACTTCGACCAGACACATGCGGCAGTTGCCAGCAATCGACAGCCGCTCGTGATAGCAAAAACGCGGCACTTCAACACCGGCCATTTCGCAAGCCTGCAGCAATGTGGCGCGACCGTCCACTTCCAGTTCTTCGCCATCAATGACAATTTTGCGCAGATCACTCATCAATCGGTCTCCCGTTCGGGGGCATTAATCCCCCAAGCGTCATGTGGTTGTTTTTGGTTGATAGAGCCTTAACATCGCGAAATTCGCAGATGCGTATGCGGCCAAATTGGCGGATCATGCGCATCTCCCGCGAACTTCCCATTGCGAGGGCGCGGATAAACTGCCCGGCTGCAATGACATCAGCTCTACTTTTGTTGTGTCAAAATTTTCGGCACAAAACGGGTGCGCCTCGTCCAAAGCGGCCTCGACCACGACGTTTTCTGGCGTCGTGCGCGGGAACACAAAAACCGTAAAGGCGCGCTGTCCGTTTTCAAATATAAACGTGGTGCGCGGATCGCCGTCATAAGGAATATCCGCGAACAGACAGGCCGACAGGCCAAGCGCTGCGATACCAAGCAGTCCCTTGCTCAAAGCCACTCTCGTTATGTGAAACGCACCGCTCATGGTTAGTTCAGCCGCCTTACGCCATCTACTTTTTGTACCTGCACCACACCATCGCCGGAAGATAGCGTGCCAAACAACCGCCCATCCATATATGCGGTGAAACCTGCGACGCGGAAATCTGCTGGCAGTGAACTTTCCACATCAATGGCATAGGCCGGTCCACTGGGCACGCGGCAGGTTATTGGCGATGCACGATAAAGCGCCGGGTATTCTATTTTCCCGGGCATTTGTTCAACAACCAAAGAGCCCTTTGGGGTCAAAATCGTACAAATTGTGCCAGCCTTAAAGTCTTGGAACAGGACAGAGATTTTGCCGTCACCCGGCTCACCCGCAAGACGCGCGGTTTGCGAAACAGGAACGGTTTCACAGGCATTTAACGCAACCACAGCCCCCAAAAGAGCCAAAGTCGTGCCGATGCGGTGCGCGCGGATTTTAGACTTGCCAACCAACAAAGACGACATCACCAATTCGTCCCCTACTCGGCCGCAACCGCGCTAACACGCCCGGTTCGTTTGTGTTTGATCCGATCTTCGATTTCGTCCCGGTAATGTCTGATCAACCCTTGGATTGGCCAAGCCGCAGCATCGCCAAGCGCGCAAATCGTGTGACCCTCGACCTGTTTGGTCACATCCAACAACATGTCGATTTCTTCGACCTCTGCTTCGCCAGTGACCAGCCGATCCATGACACGCATCATCCAACCAGTGCCTTCGCGACAAGGCGTACACTGGCCACAGCTTTCGTGTTTGTAGAACTTTGAAAGCCGCCAAATTGCTTTAATGATGTCAGTGGATTGGTCCATCACGATCACGGCCGCCGTGCCAAGGCCCGAACGTTGCTCGCGCAGATAGTCAAAATCCATGATCACATCGTCGCACATGGTGTGAGGCAGACAAGGTACCGAGGACCCGCCCGGGATCACAGCTTTTAGGTTGTCCCAGCCTCCGCGCACGCCGCCGCAATGCTTTTCCAGCAATTCTTGCAGCGGGATCGACATCGCTTCTTCGACCACACAGGGGGTGTTGACGTGTCCGGAAATGGCGAACAATTTGGTGCCCGCATTGTTGGGGCGGCCAAAACCCGCAAACCAGGTGGGGCCGCGGCGCAAAATCGTGGGCACGACAGCAATAGATTCCACATTGTTCACTGTCGATGGACAGCCATAAAGCCCCGTATTCGCAGGGAATGGAGGCTTAAGCCGCGGCATGCCCTTTTTGCCCTCAAGGCTTTCGATCAAAGCGGTTTCTTCGCCGCAAATATAAGCGCCCGCCCCGTGATGCAGGTAAAGGTCGAAGTCCCAGCCGGATTTGGCAGCGTTTTTGCCAAGCAAACCAGCGTCATAGGCTTCGTCTATTGCAAGTTGCAGCGCTTCGCGTTCACGAATGAACTCGCCACGGATATAGATGTAGCCGGCGTTGGCGTTCATTGCGAACCCTGCGATCAAACATCCCTCGATCAGTGTATGGGGATCGTGGCGCATGATTTCGCGGTCTTTACAGGTGCCCGGCTCTGACTCATCGGCGTTAACGACCAAATAATGTGGGCGTCCATCGCTTTCTTTGGGCATAAATGACCATTTCAAGCCTGTTGGAAACCCGGCCCCGCCGCGCCCGCGCAAGCCGCTATCTTTGACCAACTGAATGACCTTATCGCGGCCCTGTTTGATCAATTTCGCGGTTCCATCCCAATGGCCACGCGCCTTGGCACCTGCCAAACTGCGGTCATGCATACCGTAGAGATTGGTGAAAATGCGATCCTTATCGTCAAGCATCGTCAGCTTTCCTTATCCACCTGACGCGCCCGCCAGATTTTAAAACACACAATCAACGCCCAAGCAAATGCAGCCATTGCGGCGAGATCAACAAGAAAGGCGTATTTTGCAGCAATACCAAGCTGCCCGCCCAAAAACGAAAGAAGCAGCCATGCCCCCATCGTCACAACAATCACGATTGAAGCCAATCTAGCTTGGCTTTTCGATGAACCCTTTAGGTCGTCAGCGGACATCTAGTAAACCCCGCCTTTGTCCACTTTTTGAGAAAACGCCGTTGTTCCACCAGCGGCCAAAATTTTTGCCTGTGCGACCCAATCATCACGGCTTACACGTCCCTTAAACCCTTGAAGGTTTGCATCAACCCAAGCCACTTCACTATGGGTCCAAGCAGCAATTTGATCAAAGTGATAAAAACCCAGTTCGTGCAGCAAGGTTTCCATCTTGGGGCCGACGCCCTTGATTTCTTTTAGGTTGTCTGCCTTGCCACCGCGAGGTGCCGCAAGCGCTTCGGGGCGCGTGCCTTCTGCAGCACCTTCGCCAGTAAATTTTGCGGAACTATTATCATAGTCTGGGGCAATCGCTGCTTGCTGGGGCGCCACTATATCTTCGATCGTCGCAGCCGGTACTGTTTTTGTCTGTTGCTTTAGCCGTTCAACAGCCAGCGTTGCCGCCTGTTCATCAGCCGCCCGTGATTGGGCCACAGCACGCGCCGTTGCCAATTCGTCTGACTTAGAACTAGAAATTTGAGTGGTCACACTCGTGTCACGCCCTGTCAAAGCCACCGCTTGAGAGGTAACGCCACTGACTGAACTGGTAGACTGAATTGCGCTTGTTTCAATGTCATTGGGAATTTCTACAGACGATTCGATCGCGGCAGATGCATCAAAATCGGCGCGTTTTTCCGCAAAACCTTCGCCTGCGCTTGGCCCGGATACAGTTGCATTTGCAGCAATTGATCCGGTAGCTACGGCAGCACCTGCCGCCGCAGCAGTTGTTGAGACCGAACCGCGTTTATCACCGCACACCAAATGCGGCAACAACAGACCTAGAATGACCGCCAATACGACCCCCGCGATGATCGCGGATATGATCGAAAACCCGGCGTTAATCACCAGTAGAACGGCGGCCAAAAGCCCCACCAACCCACTGATGACCCAACACCATTTCGAACACGTCATTCCGGTTTCTATTGTCATTCTTGCAGTTCCTTTAAGCTAAAGCCGCTTAGTAGACGCCGCCCTTGTCCACGCGCTTAGAGAATTCCGTCTCTCCGCCCGAGGCCAAGATTTTTGCTTGCTTCACCCATTCATCACGGCTGACGCGGCCTTTGAAACCTTCGAGATTGGCATCAACCCAAGCGACTTCTTCGCCCGTCCAAGCCGCAACTTGGTCAAAGTGGTAAAAGCCAAGCTTGTTCAACAGCTTTTCCATCTTTGGTCCGACACCTTTGATTTCTTTCAGGTTATCGGCCTTGCCACCGCGAGGGCCTTTCAAAGATGCAGGACGCTTGCCCTCGCTTGCACCTTCGGAAACACCGTCGCCGTCGTAATCCGTCAAATCAACAGACTCGCCAGACTTGATCCGCTCAAGCACGTCATCGCTGACCGACTTGCCAGATGCCAAAAGTCGCGCCTGTGGCACCCAACGATCGCGGGTAACGCGACCCGGGAACCCTTTGATGTTGCCATCGACCCAGGCAACTTCATCACCAGACCATTCGGCGACTTGATCAAAATGGTAGTAGCCCATCTTGTGCAATTCACCTTCAAGTTTGGGACCGACCCCTTTGATGCGCTTTAGGTCATCGCCACGACCGCTGCGCGGTTTCGTCAGACCTTTAGGTTGCGTTCCCGCAGTTGCAGACGCCGGAGCACTTGCCGCCGATTTGCCCGTCGTTTTCTTTGCCGCTGATTTAGAGGATGAAACGAGCGCATCTGCTTTGGCTTTGGACGCTGCCGCGTCTGCCTTTGCTTTCGCCGCCGCCGCATCCGCCTTGGCTTTTTGGGCCGCTGCATCAGCTTTGGCCTTCGCGGCTGCTGCATCTGCTTTCGCTTTCGCCTCTGCTGCATCTGCTCTGGCCTTAGCAGCAGCGGCATCCGCTTTCGCTTTTACCTCCGCCGCGTCTGCTTTGGCTTTTGCGGCTGCCTGCTCTTTGGCAGAACTGGCCTTCGCAACCGCGTCCGCTTTGGCTTTTGCCTCAGCCGCTTCGGCTTCTGCTTTGGCTCTTGCAGCTTCAGCATCCGCTTTCGCTTTTGCCTCTGCAGCCGCGCGTTCTGCAGCCATCGCCTGATCGCGCGCGCGGGCTTCATTTGCTGCAACTTCACGTGCTTTAGCGGTCGCTTCATCACGGGCACGCCCTGCTGCTGCAGACGCATCATCAGCAGAAGTGTCTATTGCTGCGCTGGCAACGCGATCCGCCTCGTCTGTTGCGGCTTGTCCGCGCGACGCAAGTGCGGCAGCACCGGCT
>CAZBBZ010000118.1:0-2671 GCA_964489925.1 uncultured Rhodobacterales bacterium | reverse complement strand
TGCCATGGTGGCACCAGCCGCCGCAGTTGCGGCAACTGTTCCGCTTTGTTGCTGGCCAATTGGCCCTGGATCACCACAAAACTTAACAACGAGCCAAAGTCCAAGGCCCAAAAGACCCAGAAAAGCCAACACTGCCAGCCAAATTGCGACCTTGCCGCTTAGCCACCAGGTTAATAGTCCAACAATTATTGCAGCCAAGACAAATCCAATTGCCCGGCACATCATGCACCTGTGGTGCGCGTCGCTTGTAGCCATATTCCCTCTCCTGTCCCTGCGGTTTGTTAACCGCCACCTTGCTTTTTAGAAAACTCAGTCTGTTTACCACTGGACAAAACGCGCGCTTGCGCCACCCAGTCATCGCGCGTCACACGCCCTTTGAAGCCTTCAAGATTGTCATCAACCCATGCAATCTCTTTGGCATTCCATTTCGCAATTTGCGCAAAATGGTAGAAACCCAACTTGTTACACAGTTTTTCTAGTTTAGGACCAACGCCTTTGATCAATTTCAAATCGTCGGCTTTACCACCTTTTGGCGCGCTCAGCCCTTTGGGCTTTGTGCCCGCATTCGTGGCGCCAGTGCTTGCAACCGTTGTTGCGCTCGGCTTGGGTTTAGCTGCGGCTTTTGATGTCGTCTTGGGCGCAGATTTAGCAACAGATTTTGACGCAGCTGGGTTTGCCGCACTTTTCCTTGCCGCCGGAGCCGCCTTTGGTGCTGTTGACGGCACCTTCTTGCCACCTTTTAGAACGGGATTTGCAAAGTCTTTTTCACGGCCATCAATGCGTTTGATGGTATCGCCAACCGCCAAAGCACGCGCGACAGAGCCATTCGCCTCAATTGCGGGCATAACGAAATCTTTCAGCGAACTAAGCCCCGATTTAGGCTCGGCGGCAAAACGACCGTTTTGCGGACCCGGTGTTGGCACCTCGCCACGGGCAAAAGCGTCCAGAATATCGCCAAAGCTTTCGGTGGTCAGATCTTCATAGAAGTCTTTGCCAATTTGGACCATTGGCGCATTGGTACAGGCCCCAAGACATTCGACTTCTTCCCATGAAAACTTGCCATCACCCGAAATTTCGTGAGGGCGGGACGCAATTTTTTCGCGACACACGGCGATCAAATCTTCTGCGCCGCAAATCATGCAACTCGTAGTGCCGCACACCTGAACATGGGCCACCGCACCCACGGGTTGCAGTTGGAACATGAAATAGAAAGTCGCAACTTCAAGCCCGCGAATGTAAGGCATGTCCAGCATCGCAGACACATGTTCGATGGCCGGGCGGGACAGCCAGCCTTCTTGCTCTTGGGCGCGCCATAAAAGCGGAATAATCGCGCTGGCTTGACGACCTGCGGGGTATTTTTTCAGCTGTTTTTTGGCCCATTTTTCATTCGCCGGGGTAAAGGCGAAAGTTTCGGGCTGATCTGAATGGAGTCGACGCAGCATTTATTTCAGAGTCCTGCAACTATCAAATTCGCCGCTTTCGCTGATGCGATAACGGGTCTGACATATAAATTGAGGACCACCGTCGATGGTCCCAATGATAAGTGCGATGGTACCGTTGTCCATCACGTGACTGTCCAATAGGACAAGCCCACGGTTAACCAATTCGCTAATCGTTTCGCCGCGTGCTGGCAGAGCCAACATCATCAGCGCTGTTGCGACCCAAATCATGCGCATCACGTATTTCCCTCGCAAGCCGCGTTGTGTTTTGTGAAAATCACCGATCCACCTCGCCAAACACGATGTCCATTGTCCCAATAATCGCCGACACATCCGCAAGTTGATGGCCAGAGGCGACATAATCCATCGCTTGTAAATGCGGATACCCGGGCGCGCGTATCTTAGTTTTGTAGGGTTTATTGGACCCATCGCTCACCAGATACACACCAAACTCGCCCTTGGGCGCTTCGACCGCGACATAGATTTCACCCTCGGGCACTTTGAACCCTTCGGTGTAAAGCTTGAAATGGTGGATGAGCGCTTCCATCGAGGTTTTCATATCCCCCCGACTTGGCGGCGTCACCTTCCCGCGCGCGAGCACATCATCGCCCGCGCACTCTTTAAGTTTCGCGACGGCCTGTTGCATGATCTTTAGGCTTTCGCGCATCTCGGCCATGCGACACAAATAACGATCGTAACAATCGCCGTTCTTGCCCACAGGCACCTGAAATTCAAACTCGTCGTAACATTCATAAGGTTGCGCCCGGCGCAAATCCCACGCCATGCCAGAGCCGCGCACCATCACTCCGGAAAATGCCCAGTCAAGAATGTCTTTTTCGTTGACAATCGCGATGTCGACATTGCGCTGTTTGAAAATGCGGTTTTCGGTCAACAAACCATCAAGGTCGTCGATGACTTTGGGGAACTCGTATGTCCACGCCAAAATATCGTCGAGCAATTCGGGTGGTAAATCTTGATGCACACCGCCGGGGCGGAAATACGCAGCATGCAAGCGGGCGCCACAAGCGCGTTCATAAAATTCCATCAAAATTTCGCGCTGCTCAAAGCCCCAAAGCGGCGGTGTCAGCGCGCCGACATCCATGGCTTGCGTCGTAACGTTCAGGATATGGTTCAGGATCCGACCAATTTCACAGTACAGCACACGTATTAGACTAGCGCGGCGCGGCACTTCTGTTCCCGTGAGCTTTTCAATCGCCAAGCACCAAGCATGT
>CAZBBZ010000117.1:0-8061 GCA_964489925.1 uncultured Rhodobacterales bacterium | reverse complement strand
TCATTGATGCACAGCGGGCAGGAAATCCCCAGCTCAAATTCAGGAGCAGCCTTTTGCGCATCTGTGATGGGGCGGCGGCAAGCAAAGCAAAGCTCGTACTGCCCTTCCTTTAGGCCGTGGCCAACGCTGACGCGCTGATCGAAGACAAAACACTCGCCATTCCAGCGTGTTTTCTTCGGCAGGCACGTTTTCCAAATACTTTAGGATGCCACCTTTAAGGTGGAACACCTCGTTCACGCCTTTGCCTAGCAGAAAGCTCGACGCTTTTTCGCAGCGGATGCCACCGGTGCAAAACATTGCCACCTGTTTGCCCGCAAATTTTTCAGCATTATCTTCCCACCACTGCGGAAACTCACCGAAACTGGCGGTTTGTGGATCGACCGCACCTTCAAAGGTGCCAATCTCGACCTCGTAATCATTGCGCGTGTCAATCACCACCACATCGTCGCGATCAATCAGCGCGTTCCAATCCTCAGGCGCCACATATGTGCCGACCTGATTGACCGGGCTGACACCTTCGACACCCATGGTCACGATTTCTTTTTTCAGGCGCACTTTCAGGCGCAAAAAGGGCAATTCGGAGCTGTAGGACTCTTTCCAATCAAGCATTTCACACCCCGGAAACGTCTTGAGTGTGGCAAGGACATGGTTAATTCCACTGCGCGATCCGGCAATAGTACCGTTTATACCTTCAGGGGCAAAGAGCAGCGTTCCCTTTACGTCTTCTGCCTCGCAGATAGGTCGAATTTTATCAATCCACACCTTAGGATTGTCAAATGCTGTGAAGTGATAAAGCGCGGCTACTACATATTGCGTCATGTCGGTCCTCATTCTTATCCGCGTCTTAGCCTTGGTTGCCGGGCTTTGCAAAATTCTATTGTGGCAAAACTGAGACAACCACACTATCCACATGTAAAATTATGGTTAACCCACTTAATTTTAAGGAAAAATTAGCTTATTCACACCCTCAAGAGATGGGTGCAAAATTGACGGAAGTCTAGAAAAAGACTAATTCTATAGGCCGGATTACATGTGTGGGGGCATTTCTATCTGGCGAGGGACGCTAAATGGGTGCCAAGATTCTAGGTCGGTTTTTCAAGATGCTGGGTGGTCAGGTCTTGATTGCAAAGCCGAAAAACAAAACCTCTGCTTCGCCAATCGGTCGCTTTGTCGCCGACGCCCGTGCCATTGTGACTGTACAGACGGTCATTTTCTCGATCATGCTCTTTGGTGGCGTTGGCTTGATGATGGATTTTGGCCGCGCCTATTCCGCCCACAGCCAAATGCAGGGATACATTGACCAGGTCGCCCTAGCCGCCGCACGGCAGCTGGATGGCAAACCCGACGCGATTGCGCGCGCCACAACAGCGGCGAATGCGGTTTCCAAAGGGTCGACCTTTGTTTCGGGTTCCGGCGCGTTCGGGGTATCGGACCTTGTTTTCATGACCGATACGCCCACCACCGCGGATGGCAGTTTTTCCCCGACGATTGCGTCAAACCTTGCCACGTCTATTCCTGAAAAAGCGAAATATGTGCTGGCGATTGCATCGACCGAAAGCGTGACGCTGACGCTGCTGCGCTTTGCGACCGAAGGCAATTCGGGCATGACATCGATTGATTTGGTGACATCTGCGGTTGCGACCAGTCGGCAAGTGGCTTGCGATTCACTCACCCCGATGGTGATGTGCAATCCCTTTGAAACCGCGAGCAATACCAGTTGGCAAGCGCAGATGGAGGATTCCATTGGCTACCGCATGAAGCTGAGTGCGGATCAAACGCCCGGCTTGCAGCCGACTAATGCCAGTAGCGGCATCGCGGGGTCCGGGAATTACAATCACATCCGGCTTGGGCTGCTAAAACGCCCGATTGATCTGATGGAAGTGCGCAATCTAGCCTGCGAGGATGCGTCATTGCTGCCCGGTTATGGTGCCTCATCTGCCGCCGTTGAAGAATTGCGCGATATTTGCATGTTGGCGGTTGCGGCCTCTGGCATGTCATGCGTGAACGATCAGGTCGCGATTAAAGCGGCGGACCCACATGTGGTGACCACCGGGTTGAACGTGATTTTTGATATGTACGATGGGCCGATGCAGGACATTGTGAATGGCAGTTCGGATGTTTCTTTTACGCATAATTTCCCGGCGTCTTATGGATATTCGAGCAGCGTGAACCGATCCAGCCTGTTTCATCCTGATCGCGTAGCCAGCCACGGTCGGATGACGCGCGGCGACTATGAAAAATATCTTGATGATATGCAGTATGCGTTGGATCAAAACACCCTGCCTCCGTTTTTGAAAGCGGGCCAACAAAGCGCGATTGATGCGCAGCGGGCAGCCTATGGCGTGGACCCGTCGATTTCAGAAGGCTCGCGTCTGAACTATGTGTTTTCAACTGGTGAGCGGTCGGAATGGGGCCCTGCGGATCTGCACCCTTGTCTTGACGCGAACAACTGTTCTGGCTCAGGCGGGCCGCATGATGCGATTTATGCGCCCAGCAATGGGTTGAATGACGTGCAGTCCTTGATGGCGGCTTATTATGCGCCCTATTTGGCCCAACAAGTTGCAGATACAAACCCGGCTTACACTGAGTTTTGGGAAGTGCCACGCGCGCAGCTTGACGCCAGCACTTTGGTTGGCGGCAACAGCTCGTTCTATCAGTTTTATAAGAACGTCGAGCGGACGACCCCTGCCCTATTGGATACGGCCGCAACGGATGGTCATAGCAATAATGGCGCCATCCCTTACACGGATCAACCTGATCCTGATGGCGGCCCAGCCCTGAACCCAGAGGGGTATGGCACGTTTGGCATTCAAAGCGGTGCGATGAATTATGCGGCAACTTATGGTGCCGCCGCGATCCCAGATACAGAGCGACGCGTCCAGCGCATGACCGTTGTGAATTGCGAAGCGGCGGTTGATTATGCCACGGCCACCGGGGAAGGCAGCAGTGATTTTGCGGACACTTGGATGGCCGAAATCGTAGACGTTGTGGACGTTTATCTAGCAACCCCGCCAATGGTACGGGCTTGTGATGCCCCGGTTAGCGGCGATGTTCACAACAACAACCTCTGCCCGAATGAAGAAATCGCAGATGTTGAGCTAGAAGTTGAAATGGTCGATGCGGCCTCGATCAACCCGGTGAATTTTGACAGCCGTTATTATGCGGTGCTGATCCACTAATCTGCCGCGCGCTCTCGCAGCCAAACGTAAAGACCTGACGCCACGATTATTGCGGTTCCCAGGACCGTCCACCTATCGGGCAGTTCATGAAACAGAACCCAAGAAATCAGCGTAATATAGATGATCTGCGTATACACCAGCGGCGCGATTTTTGAAGCCTCAGCAAAACGGTTGGCAAGCGTCAGGGCCACATGACCGAGCCCCGCAAATATCCCGATGAAAACCATCAGCGCCAAACTGGTTGGATCATTGGGAAGGGTAAAATCCCGGATAGCGAAGGGCAATAAGGCGATTGTGGGAATGCCAATTGCGTAGATCTGGCTAACTGGCATATCATCGCGCCCGGCGACCATACGGGTGAAAATAAAGTAGAACGACGCCCCGGTGGTGGCTGCAAGCGATAGGAACATCGCGGGGTGAAACGAAATTGCGCCGGGACGCACAATCAGCAAAACGCCGATAAACCCGACGAGTACTGCCCCGTAGCGCCGCGCCCCAACCTTTTCGCCCAAAAACGGGACCGACAAGAGGCACACCAACAATGGGGCCGCAAAAAAGATCGGGATGGTCGTGGTGAGCGGTAGATATTTCAAGGCCCAGAAGTTCAGCACGGTGGATGCAACAAGCACACCACCACGCAGAATCTGAAGCCAAAGCACGTTAGATTGAAAGGCGGCGCGTCCGTTTGTGGGCACGAAGATCGCAAGCACCATGATGAAATTACCAAGGTAGCGCGAAAACACGACCAACATCACTGGCACGCCGGAGGTGACCAGCACTTTGGCCGATGTATCAGTCATGGCAAATAAGAAGAAGGTAACCAGACCGAGCCCAAGGGCGGGCAACGGGCGGTCTTCGCGTGGTTTGCTCATGGGTGCGAAATCTGTGGGTGGTGATGCGCCAGCGATTTGGCCTTTTTTCTTTTCAGAACCTCAAGTGATGAGAGGCGATTGTCAATCGGTGCTTTTTCATCCCTGATGCGCGGCTTATGCTTTGCGCGTTACATCAGGAGCGCCCTATGACAACAACGCTTAGCTTCCAAACCACACCGTCGGTGATCAGCGGGCCTGGCACGACCGAACAGATTGGCCCACGTATGGCCGAGCGAGGGTGCCGCAAGGTCGCTTTTGTCACCGATCAAACGATCCTTGATTTAGGTCTCGCAGATACTGCGTTGTCGGGCCTCAAGGCGGCGGGTCTTGAGGTTTGGATATTTGCAGACGTGGTCGCAGATCCGCCCCAAGACATGATCCTAAACGCAGTTGAGCAGGCCAAAACCTTTGGCGTTGATGGTGTGGTTTCGGTTGGCGGTGGGTCGTCCCTTGATACGGCTAAACTGATAGCTGTGTTGGTCAATTCGGAGCAATCGATCGAGGATATCTATGGCATTGGGCTGGTCAAAGGGGGGCGCCTACCCTTGATCCTGTCCCCCACAACCGCCGGAACAGGGTCCGAAGTGACCCCGATTTCGATTGTCACAACCCCAACACATGAAAAGAAAGGCGTGGTGGCCCCACAGCTTTTGCCAGATTGCGCGATTTTGGATGCGACGCTGACCACGGGTTTGCCCGCGGCAGTTACAGCGGCCACGGGCATTGACGCGATGGTGCATGCGATTGAGGCGTTTACGTCAAAGCGGCTAAAAAATGTGGTGTCTGATTGTTTGGCGCGACAAGCTTTGACCTTGCTTGGGGGCAATATCAAAACCGCTTGCACGCGGCCTGATGATTTTGATGCCCGCGGGGATATGTTGCTTGGGTCTATGCTCGCGGGCATGGCCTTTGCTAATGCGCCGGTGGCGGCTGTTCATGCGCTGGCCTATCCGCTTGGCGGGCATTTTCACGTGCCCCATGGTTTGTCCAATGCGCTGGTCCTGCCTTATGTGTTGGAGTTTAACATGGATGCGGCAAGCGACATGTACGACGAACTTGCGCCGCTTATTTTTCCATCGTTGGCGAATTTAGGAACCGCTGAACGCGCAACAGCGATGATTGAAGAATTCAAAACCCTTGGCCCATCGCTGGGTATGCAATCGCGCCTTTCAGAGGTTGGGGTAAGTCAAAGCCATCTGCCCCTGTTGGCAAAAGATGCCATGAAGCAAGAACGGTTGTTGGTAAATAACCCGCGCGAGATGACTTATGACGCGGCTTTGGCGATTTATAGGGCGGCGCTTTAACGGCCCGATAGGGTCGGCATTAGGCAAACGCGGGCTTGAAAATCGGTCCAGTTTTTGGCCGATGGATCGCTCCACCCGGCTTCGGCAATGCAGCCCAACCGTGGAAACACCATGTAGTCAAACAGCTCCTTGCTGGTTAGGTTTTCCGACCAAATCGAGGCTTGCACACCTTTCAGATTTTGGCCTTTCCCACCCGCAAGCAAAGCCCGCGCGTTAAAGTCGTAGGATGTTTTGGGCGGCACAGTTCCCCCCCAATGCAAACCCGGCGCGTCCCAATCGGAGCTTTGTGCCATGTCCAAATAATACGTCTGCCCCGGTGTGGCGATCACTTGATGACCAGCCGCGCATAAGTCCTTGAGGTTCGCGGCGTCCTGCCACGCAAAAACCAAGGCATCACCGGGCGCGACCGCCCCTGTCAGGGCTGCATCATCCCAAACGGCCATTTTTTTGCCCGCCCCATGCAACATGAGGCGCAAGCGGCCTAAGAAATAGCCAAATAGGTCCTTGGTCCCGTTTAAGCCTTGGCGCTTTGCCAGCGCGCGTGCCAAAGGCGAGGCGGCCCATGCGTCATCGGCCAATTCATCCCCACCCACATGCACGGTATCCATTGGGAAACGCCGGGCTAACTCGTCAAAGACCTGTTCCATGAAAGTCTCGACCGCCGGAACACCGGGGTTCAGCGCATTGTTGGGGTAACCTTGAAAAGAGGTATAAGCCCCGATGGGTTCGACGGGGTCGGCAAGCCACGGGCACGCAACCAATGCCGCATAACAATGGCCCGGTGTGTCAATCTCGGGCATGATATCAACCCCAAGCGCGAGGGCATGGGCCACAAGCGTGTCCATTTCGGCGCTGGAATAGAAACCGCCATAGCCCTGATTGAGAAAGCCGTGTTGTCCCTTTAGCGGTAGGTTTGGCCCCCGCCATGCGCCGATTTCAGTGAGCATCGGCAGGTCAGGAATTTCCAAACGCCAGCCTTCGTCATCGGTTAGGTGCAAATGCAGGACGTTGAATTTGAGCCAAGCAAGAATATCAATAAAGCGCGACAGGTCTGCGGCGGGCCGAAAGTGGCGCGCGACATCCAAGTGACACCCACGCCAATCCTGATCGGCACGATCTTGAATGTAGCCCGCCGCCGGAATTTTGAACGTCTCTGGGGCTTGGGTGCGCGCAACGCATAATTGAAACAGTGTAATCAACCCTTGCAATCGCCCTTTCGAGGTCGCGTAGGTCAGACAAGCGCCGTGCTGCTTAAACTCGATCTGATAGTCCCAATCAAACCTAGGAACTCTTTGATAGGTGAGTGCTAGGGCGCATTCTGACGTGCACTGTACGTCGGGGAACAGCCGCGTTGCTAAGGACAGCGCTTGGTCGAAATCTTTGGCCTCTTCTGCAGTGCCATCAGAACGGAAGCTGACCTGCCCGTCATGCCAAGCCCCGATCTGGACCTGAGCTGGCATCGGGATAACCCCAAACTGGGTATCGGCATTTGGCACTGTTTTTGGCGGTTCAGCCGGGACTACAGGTTCGGGATCAATGCTGAGCGGCAAGAGCCGACCATTGCCAAGGGTAAGATAGCCAGATTTTGGGCCGTCGCTCACATGGGCGGGCTTGAACGAAAGCCCGGTGGCGACGAACTCAATGACGCGTGCAGCTTTAGATGCGGCCGGAAAGGAAAACTCATGATGATTGGCAAGACGATGGCGGAACGTCGCGCCGGTCACTTGCGCATCCGCCTTTAGCCGAGCGAGCAGCGACACGGAAAGGACCGCCTCGACAGCGTCAATCCCGTCGGGCAGATGCAATTCAAACGCAAAACGACCGTTGTTGTCGTTAGCTTCCCAACGCCATGAAAGTCGCCCCGCCCCGCTGGTCATGCCAACGGGCTGGCCCGGCCAGTCATCGCAAGGCGGCCGTCCCCTGCCCGTATCCAAAGGTCCAGACCATCCGGCGTTTGTTTTGCGCAGGCGGCAAACGTGTCAAAATGAAAAACCGGCGCCACCGCGCGAAATTCGAAGCGCAGCTTTGGCCCGAACTGCGCCACGGCCAGATCAAGCAGACGTTGTGCGAGCAGCGGCCCATGCACGATCAAACCGGGATAGCCTTCGACTTTTTGAGCGTAGTCGAGGTCATAATGAATGCGGTGCCCGTTAAAGGTCAAAGCGGAATAGCGAAACAATTCGGTGGTGGTCGGATCATAGGTGATCGCTGTGTCTTCGTCGCTTGGCGCGGCTTTCTGGGGCGGCTTGGGGGCGTCGGGGTCAGGATCGTTGCGAAACACAAGATCTTGGTGTTCGCTAATCGCCAGCCCTTGCTCGTCCGTGATGTCGTGTTTCACAGCCACAAACGCTAAAGAACCGCTGCGCCCCGACTTATGCGTGACATCCGCAATGTGAGATGTGCGCGTGGCGGGTGTTCCCACAATCAACGGGCGGTGAAATTCTAGCACCCCACCGGCCCACATGCGCCGTGTAAGCCCTGTTTCAGGGATCAGCCCATTGCCAGACTGAGGATGCCCATCCCGGCCAAGCCGTGCGGGTGGTTCAACAATCCAGAAATGGGACCAATGCCAAAACGGGGGCAACGGTTCCCCCGCAACAGGGGCCTCGCCCGATGCGTTTAGCGTCGCGTGCATCGCACTTACCCGCAGCGGGTCGATGACCGCGTGTAACTTGTGCAGGCTGTCACTCTGGCCGGAATTCAAGT
>CAZBBZ010000116.1:0-8110 GCA_964489925.1 uncultured Rhodobacterales bacterium | reverse complement strand
TGGATTTCAAGGCGGGGCTGAAGCCTGTGCCGCTGGATGAAGTGGAAAGCATCACCGCCATTCGCAAGCGGTTTGTGACGCCGGGGATGAGCCTTGGGGCGCTGTCGCCTGAGGCGCATAAGACGCTGAACATCGCGATGAACCGGATTGGCGCGAAGTCCGATAGTGGCGAGGGCGGCGAAGATCCGGCGCATTTCGTACCGATGCCCAATGGCGATAACGCCAGTGCGAAGATTAAACAGGTGGCCTCCGGGCGTTTCGGCGTGACGGCGGAATATCTGAACCACTGCGAAGAACTAGAAATCAAGGTCGCACAAGGGGCCAAGCCCGGTGAAGGTGGACAACTGCCTGGCATTAAAGTGACCGAGCTGATCGCGCGCTTGCGTCATTCGACGCCCGGCGTGACGCTGATTAGCCCGCCGCCGCACCACGATATCTATTCGATCGAGGATCTCGCGCAGCTGATTTACGATCTGAAACAGATCAACCCACGTGCGAAAGTGACCGTGAAGCTGGTGTCACAATCCGGCGTTGGCACGATTGCGGCAGGTGTCGCAAAGGCCAAGGCGGATGTGATCCTGATTTCCGGCCATAACGGGGGAACAGGCGCTAGTCCGCAGACCTCGATCAAACATGCGGGATTGCCTTGGGAAATGGGGATCACCGAAGCGCATCAAGTGCTGGCGGTGAATAACCTGCGTGACCGGGTGATTTTGCGGACCGATGGCGGCTTGCGCACGGGGCGCGACATCGTGATTGCGGCGATGATGGGCGGTCAGGAATTTGGGATCGGCACTGCGGCGCTGATCGCGATGGGTTGTATCATGGTGCGTCAGTGCCAGTCGAACACCTGCCCGGTAGGGGTCTGTGTGCAAGACCCGCGTCTGCGTGAAAAGTTCACAGGAACGGCGGATAAAGTAGTTAACTTGATAACTTTCTATGCCCAAGAAGTGCGGGAAGTTTTGGCGAGCATTGGGGCGCGGTCCTTGGACGATGTCATTGGTCGCGCGGATTTGTTAACGCAAGTCAGCCGTGGCGCGGCGCATCTGGATGATCTTGATCTGAACCCGCTGCTCATCAGCGTCGATGAGCGCAATGAGATCGTTTATGACCGGGATGCAGAACGCAATTTCGTGCCAGACACGCTGGATGCGCAAATCGTGAAGGATGCAGAGCCGTTCTTTAAGGATGGCGAAAAGATGCAGCTGTCTTATGCGGTGCAAAATACGTCGCGCTCTATTGGGGCGCGGGTGTCGAGCCACATCGTGGGGCGCTTTGGTATGCGTAACGAGTTGCAACACGACCATCTGACCGTGAAGCTACAAGGTTCTGCCGGGCAATCGCTTGGGGCCTTTGCCGCGCCGGGTCTGAAGATCGAGGTGTCGGGCGATGCGAATGACTATGTGGGCAAGGGCTTGTCGGGGGGACGCGTTGTCGTGCGACCGCCGTTGAGATCGCCACTGGTGGCTGCGGATAACACGATCATCGGGAATACGGTGCTGTATGGCGCGACGGCGGGTGAGCTGTTCGCCAATGGCCGCGCTGGTGAGCGGTTCTGTGTGCGGAATTCGGGCGCGACCGTTGTGGTCGAGGGCTGCGGGTCGAACGGTTGTGAATATATGACCGGTGGCACCGCAGTTATCTTGGGCTCTATCGGTCATAACTTTGGGGCCGGGATGACCGGCGGAATGGCGTTTATTTATGACCCGGATGGGGCATTTGACACGCTTGTGAACCCTGAAAATGTGGTTTGGCAAAAAGTCACAGCGGAACACTGGCAGTTGCATCTGTATGAGCTGGTCGAATTGCACGCCCATGAAACCGGATCGCCGCTGGCAACAGAGATGTTGCGCAACTGGGACCGTGAGTTGGCCAATTTTGTGCAAGTTTGCCCGCAAGAAATGGTGAACCGGCTAGAGCATCCGTTGAGCGATGTGAAAGTCGATGTGCCAGCGGAGTGATCTTTAACGGTTATTAAAGGGGGCGTGACGCAAGAGAGTGCTGGAATCACACAATATTTTGTGTAGAATAGCCATATCTTGGGTTCACTACCCCCAAAACATGCAGACCGTGTATTGGTCTGCCACTGAACCCAATTCCAGAGCCGTCCTGATTTTGCAGGGCGGCTCTGACTATTTTTAAGGGCTGCACGGGGTTTGCGTTTATTAACCTTGCAGATGGGTCTGAATTTTTTCCGCGATCAAACTGCTGACCCGTTCGTTGGATTCAACCGTCACCCCGGCGATATGGGGCGTCAGGATCAGGTTGGCGATGCCTTGAAACTTTGCGCCTGATTGGGCGGTCATCGGCTCGATTTCAAACACATCCAAAGCCGCACCGCCCAAACGGTTTGCACTTAACGCAGCGGTAAGCGCGGTTTCATCTAGCGTGCCGCCGCGTGCGGCATTGATCACGATAGCGTCTGGCTTCATCAATCCAAGCGCTGTCGCATTGATCAGGTGGCGGGTTTCGCCCGTTAACGGCACATGCAGGGATAACACGTCAGAGATTGGCAACAGATCCGGCAAGTCGCAGCGCTGCACCCCGGTCCATGCTTTGTGATTGGGGGGCAAGTAGGGGTCATAGGCCGCAATCTTCATCCCCATGCCGCGGGCCAGTTGTGCCGTGTCTTGAGCAATCGCGCCAAAACCCACAAGCCCAAGCGTTTTGCCTGCAAGTTCGCGCCCGGCAGAGGCCTGTCGCGGCCAGTCCCCCGCCAGCATCGCCGCCCGCGCATCAAACGCGCTTCGCAACAACTGTAGGGACGTGGAAATCACGTATTCGGCCACGCAAAGATTGTTTGCGCCCGTTGCGGGATAAACCGTCACGCTACGGGCGGCACAAGCGTCCATGTCGATGTTGTCCAGCCCCACCCCAAGGCGCCCGACGCATTTCAACTGAGGGGCCGCATCCAACAGGGCAGGGGTCACTTGCGTGCGGTTGCGCACGATCAGGGCAGTGACATCGCCCATCATGCTGGGGATGTCGTCCTGCCGATCCGCAAGGCTTGGGTCATAGGTGACATCATGCGTCGCGCGCAATTGATCAACGGCGGGGTCGTCCATAAACTCGGTGATCAGGATCATGTGAAGGGGTCCAATTCAATGGCGCGGTGTTCGCGCGCGCTTTGTTCTGCGGCTTCGCCCACCAGCACGGACCACAGCCCGTCTTGTAAGCTGACTTCTGGATCAGAGCGGCCCTCGGCTACCATATCGCGGAATTTCAGATGTTGATAATAGGTCGATCCGTGGTGATCGCCTGCAACCAAGAGCTTTTCGTCGACCTTTACAATTTCTGTGCGCGAACTGATCTGAGAGCGGTCGGAAATTTCCAGTTCCGCGTGGTGGTCTGTGGCATCTGGGTGTAAGCGACGGGGGCCGGGAATGCGCATGTCGATGCGCGCCCGATCGCCGGTGACGGTGATGATTTCCTGCCAGTGGCTGCCTTCAGCGAACATGCATAAATCCAGCATCCCGCGCGTGCCATTGGCAAAATCCACCACCACAAAGCCGTTGTCGATGATGTCCGGCGTGGCGCCGTCATAGCTTTCGTCCAAGTGGTTCACATCCACACCCGCACTGGCATAAACCCGGATCGGATCCGCATTCAGCGTCAGGCGCATCAGGTCCCAAAAGTGGCAACATTTTTCTACCAGTGTGCCGCCTGTGCGCAGATTAAAGCGGTTCCAATCGCCGACTTTAACCAGAAACGGAAAGCGATGTTCGCGGATGGTCATCATTTTCGGCGTGCCTGCGGTGCCGCGTTGAACTTCGTTCAGCAACCCTTGGAACGGGGGCATATAGCGGTATTCCATCGCGACCCAAACCGGGGCAGAGGCCTGTTTCAACAGGTCACGACAATCGCTTGCGGTGGTGCAAAGCGGCTTTTCGCATAGGATCGGTTTGCCCGCCGCCATCACGTCGAGCATCACTGCATGGTGCGTGTCGTTGGGCGAGGCAATGAGATAGGCGTCGCATTGATCCGCGCTTAGCAAATCTTTGTAGTCACTGAAGCTTTGCGCACCGCCCGCTTCTTGCGCGGCTGCCTTGCGCATACCTTCATCCGGGTCAGACACGGCGGTGACCTGTGCGCCATCCATCAGGGCGATATTGCGGATGTGTTCTTGGCCCATCATGCCAGAACCGATGATGCCGTAGCGTAGGGTCATTGGATCATATCTCCAGCACAGGAAGGCCAAGCGCGCCTGCGACGCCGCGCAACGTGTCGCGGTGGTCGCCATATGTCAGCGCCATGTGATGTTCTAGCCCGCTGGCGATGATATCGCTTAGGACTTGGCTTGCCGGGCGTTCAAAGCGCACCACGCCAGAGGTACCGGTATAGGCCATGGGGCGGTCCAATATATCCCCGGCACTTAGGATCATTTTCGGGACGTTGTAGCTTTGGGAGATGCGCATGAATGTAACCGGGCCGGGTTTAAGCGCAAACTCGTAGAGCAGGGGCATTTTGCGGTTGGTATGGACGGTGGCCGATGGGTCGGTCTTGGGGGTGCGCATGGAAAATGGGGCTTGTCCGCAATGCCAGACAACCCCGGTGTTGTCGGCTTCGTCCATGTCCACAAGATCGGCAAGAAAGACGGGCGCGTCTGCGGCGTCTTGCAAGATAAGTTGGGTAAGCGCGCCGTAAACATCTGCTTCGCAGGCGCAAGGGACCCGCACCTCGCCCATCATAGAAGCAGGCCCACATAGAGCCCCTCCATATTGAGTGAAGGTTTCAGGCCAGCACCGCAGGGCAAAGGCGTCATAGGCGTTAGAGGCACGTATATCGTCCAGACCAAGTTTCAGCGCGAGCGAGCGGTTGAGTTCGCCCTGATCGACTTGATCCAGATCCGGCAGTTGCGTTGACACCGTGTCACGAACCGCTTGCACCCTGTCAGGCGCGATGCTTGACGCCGTGTCAAACAGTGTGTCGAGGCTGAGGGCATCCACCTGCACACCCGCTAGATCATCAAGGGTTTTTGCGTTGTAATTACAAGTGTCAAAGCCGTCTGGACGTTCTCCGATACGGGCAATTTTCTTGCCTTTCAATGCATCTGCAATTGCTTGGCCTTTGGGGGTGGGGTTTGGAATTCCCCCCGGTTGCAACCGCCCGGATGGACGTTGGCCCGTTAGCAAATTTGACAGGGTGTCAGGGCTGGTTTCGCTGGGATCAGCAAAGAGCCAGCCAAAGTCGCGGTCCGCTAGACCAAGGGCATGGCTGGCAAGGTTCAGCCCGCAAAAGGAATTAAGCCGCAACCGCCCACCATCGCGCGGGTCGCGGATGGCCCAAATCGCAAGTGGGGCATCAATGGCATTGGCAGCAGCCACGGTCATAGAGGCATCAGTGAAGGTGACTTGTAACAGCAGCAAAAGATCCAGCTTGTCACCTTGTAAAGCTTCTACAGCTGCTTGCGTTGACACTGTGTCAAACAACAACTCGCGCGGGCCAATGATGTCGTGACCGCTTGCGTCCAATAAAGCCAACATCGCTGCTAGTTTTTCGCCCGCCAGCTTCACATCAAAGGTGTTGCGCCCCAAGGGTAGGATGCCGATACGCATAAGATTTACTCCGAATATGAATGGCGAAAGCTGGCATCAGCGGGTGAGAATTTTGCCCCACCTTGGCCATACACCGCATGGGCGCGCCAATCGCTGGCTTTGGCACTGGCGAGCGCGGAAATATCGGCCATATAGGCGTTGCTTTCTCCGCGAAGATCACGCTGGATCGCGTCCCAATCCGGGTAATGATTGAACGCATCAAGCCAAATCGCGCGCCCGGCAAGGAACCCGGATGCCCCAGCCGCAAAGGCGCGTTCAAGCACATGACGAAACTCTGGTTTGCCAGCCCCAGCCGATAGCATCACCCAAGGGCGTCCGGCCAAGCGGCCCATCTCATCAAACTGCGCTTGGCACGCAGGGTCAGCCGCATCTGCTGCGTTCACCGGGCTTTCCAGCTTAAAGACATCGACGCCGTAATCGGGCTTGGCAAATTCCTCGACAGAGGCAAGCACGTCGTCGGCTTTCTTGCCCTTCATTTCCACATAGTCCTTGGTTTGATCCGCATCTGAAGCGAGCGGATAGACCAGCAGTTCAAACAAGAACGGGATATCGTGGCGCGCGCATTCTTCGCCAATCCGTTTGGTGTAATCCTGCTGTGCGCGACAGACATCGTTGCTGGCATCCGGGCGATACCACGCCAGCACTTTGACCGCGTCGCCCCCCATACGTTTGATCTTGGCCACGGACCAATCGTCAATGTCCGCCGACAGCCGCCCGCCTGAATTTTCGGTAAAGACTGAATCCTCAAGCGTGACGATCAGACCTTTGCTGGGCGCATAACAATCGAGCGCCTCGGGAATCGCGTAATGAGGGTCAAGCAGCATGGCGGTGGATTGATCCTGCAGGGTTTCCACCAGCAGGCGCTTAAAGCGCGCAACTTGATCCCAAGGGGCGGCGTCTTGGCCCAGATGGGCGGCAATTGGGTTCTTGATCGGCGGGCGCTGATCCACGGCGGTCATTTTGAAAATGCCACTCGCATCGGACATGCGGCGCATGCCCCAAAGTTTGCCGGGTGTCAGGGTGGTGGGTTTCATGGGGTCCTCTCAGACAGAAATGTTTCAACTTCAATGCGGGATGGGCAGCCAGTGCGCCCGCCTTTGCGCGTGCATTTGATGGCGGCAGCGGCGTTGGCAAATAGGATGGCTTCGGGCGGTTCGGCGCCTTCTGCAAGGCGCAAAGCAAAGGCGCCATGCCAGATATCGCCTGCGCCCAAGGTGTCTTGGACATCTACCGCAAAGGCGGGCGTGTGGGTGACGCCGGTGTCGCTGGTATAATGCACGCCTGCCGCCCCATCGGTGACCGCGAGCCAAGCGGAGGCGGCTTTGGACAGGGTGTCCAAAGCGCGGGCAAACGGCATGTCGCCGGTCAGATCGGCCAGACCTTGGGCGGAAAACGCCACATGGCTGGCGATGTTGAGCAGCGGTTTATGGGTCGGGGCTTCGCCGTCGATAATGCCGGGGATGCCTTGGTCTTTGGCCAGTGTCATAGCGGCGTGCGCGCCCTTGGCCCAACGGGTGTCCGCAAGGATCGCATTTGCCTTTGGAAGCGCGTTCAGCCAGTCGGTATCATCACGCAAGCCTGCACCGCGAAAGTTGATGATTTGACGCTCCCCACTTGGATCCACGCTGATCGCCGAGTAAGAGGAACGCCCCCCCTTGGTGCGCTGTGCATGATCCACATTGACGCCTTCGGCGCGCAAATCACTCAGGATCATATCGCCAATCGGATCGTCCCCCAGTCGGGTCGCAAGAACGGCCTCCCCCCCCAGACGCGCCACGGCAACGGCAGCATTGGCGGCGATGCCGCCCCCCACGATCGTGGCTCCATTGGCGCGGTATTTTTGCGCCTTTTTAGGGATCGCATCGACGTCAAACATAAAGTCCGCCGTCGCCATGCCCAAAAGAAGAACGCGCGCCATCAGTCGATATCCAATCCGCTGGGGACAGTTTTAGGTTTGCCCAAACGACCCTTGGTCTTGGCGCCAGTCAAGCCGTGGAGAAAGGCGACGAGGTCAGCGATATCTTGGTCGGTTAGGGCAACGGGCGTGATGTCGATTTGGCTGCGTAGCCGCGCGCGTTCGCGCTGATCCGTGAAGGTGACGAAATCGATGGCTTCCAACCATGGGGCGTCGGGCAAAGCGACGTGATCGGGTTGCCACGCGTCAAAGGCGGCCTCGGGGTTCGCATGGTGGGCGATGATCTCGGTCAGGGTTTTATAGGCGCCGTTGTGCCCGTAAGGTGCGGTCAGGGCGACATTGCGCAAGCTGGGGGTGCGAAAGCGATAGGCGTCTTGCAACTTGTCGCTTTCCCCCATGCGCCCCAGATCACGCACGTAAGGGTCAAAGCGGCGGGTGCGCCCCGGCCCAAAGTGCGGCAGGGCCAGCGCGTGGAACTGCTGATCGGTAAACAGCGGCCCCGCATGGCAACTGGCGCAATTTCCTTTACCAAAGAACAGGTCTTTGCCGCGTTTCTGTGTGCTTGACAGGGTGTCAAAATCGTAAGGGCTATCAAGCGAGCGCCACTCTGCATTGATGAAGGCCCCAAGCGCGTTGGCAA
>CAZBBZ010000115.1:0-8110 GCA_964489925.1 uncultured Rhodobacterales bacterium | reverse complement strand
CAAGACCGGGGATTGCGTTCAAACGATCCACCACCAAGTCGCGCCGTCGCTGAAACACCGCACACCACTGCGCCAAAAACTCTTGCGGGCCATCTAGCGCGGCAATCGACGCATATTGCGAGATTGAACAAGGGTTCGTCGTGCTTTGAGACTGAATTTTACGCATGGCATCAATCAGAGCTTTCGGGCCGCCAGCGTAACCTATGCGCCACCCGGTCATCGCATAGGCTTTGGACACGCCGTTCACGATCAAAACGCGGTCAGCCAACCTTGGTTCAACCGCAGAAATGGTTGCAAATTTTGCATCGTCATAAATGATATGTTCGTAAATATCGTCGGATATGATCCAAACATCGGGATGATCCATCAAAACAGCCGCGATGTCTGCCAATTCTTGGGCGCTGTAACTCGCACCACTTGGGTTTGACGGGGAATTCAACAAAACCGCGCGTGTTTTAGGCGTGATTGCACCGGCGAGCGCGCGTGCGGATACCTTAAAACCACCAGCATCCGGGGCCACAAAAACTGGCGTCGCGCCCGCAAAGGCGACGATATCGGGGTAAGACACCCAATAAGGACAGGGGATAATTACCTCGTCGCCGTGATTAAGTATGGCAAGCAGGGCGTTGAAAAGTATCTGTTTTCCTCCGGAGGAAACAGAAATTTGATCTGTAGAATATTCAAGGCCATTCTCACGCATAAACTTGCGCGCGATCGCCTCTTTCAGCGGCATAATCCCGTCCGGGGCAGTATAACGCGTCTTCCCGGTTTCAATCGCCTCAATTCCGGCCGCACGAATATGCGCAGGTGTATCAAAATCGGGCTCGCCAGCGCCAAGACCAATGATGTCTTTGCCTTGCGCTTTCAGCGCGGCCACCATTTGCGTCATGGCAACAGTCGGCGAGGGCTTGATCCGCCCAACCGCGTCAGAGTAGGTGTCAATCATGTCGTTTTCCCGTATTTCGACTTTCCCATTGTGCACAACCCCATTGCGCATAAAAACTGGGCGCGTCAAAACCCGTTTAACGTCAATTGAGTACAACGACCAGTCAGCATCCCGGCCCCTATTGGGCGATGGGATTTGCAAGTTGCGAAAAGGACCAACTCGTGAGTGATGATAACCGATTGAAACGGCTAAAAATTCGGTCTTGGCGGCGCGGCACCAAAGAAATGGACATCATTCTTGGCAATTTTGCGGACCAACACGCCAAAGCTCTAAGCGCGCCGGAATTGGACGCGCTGGAAGCTTTGATGGATGAGAATGACATAGAAATTTACAAATGGATTACGGGGCAAACGCCGCCCGAGCAACACACGGAAATCATAAAAATGATCCGAAGTTCGGTCAATTAGGTCGAAAAAGCACCGATATTTTAACGGGTTGTTTCAATATTCTCATGTAAACAGAGGGCCAGTTATCTCTGGCGGAGCCCTCCAAATGAGCATTCACAATCCCGTCGCACAGGTCATGCCTGAATCGACAGTTTCTAAGTTTTTGACCGAATACTTGGAATCGCTTTCTTTGGTCGAACGGCTGCATCGTTTGCTGCTGGATGTGATCAAAGATGAATTCGAACGCCTTGGCTTTCTTGATGTAAATTCTGTTCAAGCCCTGTTGCTGTTTAACATTGGCGATAACGAAGTAACGGCCGGTGAATTGAAATCCCGCGGTTACTACCAAGGATCTAATGTTTCCTATAATCTCAAAAAATTGGTTGAAGCTGGCTATATGCATCACCAAAAATGCGAGATTGATCGCCGCGCGGTGCGCGTGCGTTTGACCGAAAAAGGCAAGCGAATCCGTGGTATTGTCGAAGAATTGTTCGAACGCCACGCCGAAGGGATCGAAACGAAAGCTGTCTTTGGCGATGTCAGCCTAATTGAAATCAATGGTGCCTTGCGCCGCGTCGAACGTTATTGGTCCGACCAAATTCGTTTTATCTACTAGGCCGTCTGCTGTTTGAGTTCCTATGTTGGGCTAGCTTGCCCAAAATGCCACATCAGTGTTGTATAATTGTTATGACGTCTTTCTTCCATAATTTTGCCATCTTAAACGGTTTGAACCTTGATAGGGTGTGCTATTAGGTTGATTTGAAGATGAAGGGTTTCCACAAAAAGGCCTTGTAACTTATGCCTTTTTTATTTCTTAGGAATTGTGGTTAACTTGATGTGGGCTTGTCTGGATTCGCAAATTGGATGCAGACATTAAAGAGGGGTCTGAAAACCAGACCATGACGGACGTAGAAGAAAAAGAACGCCCCCGCGGATTTGATGACTACTCTGTTAGTCTCGGGGACGAACTGCGCGGTGAACGTGCCACGCTTGGAAAGTCGTTGCTTGATGTACAGCGCGACCTACGGATCAAGGCTGCCTATATTGCCGCGATCGAAAACTGCGATCCAGATGTGTTTCCCAACAAAGGTTTCGTGGCTGGTTATGCCCGGTCCTATGCGCGATATCTTGGCATTGATCCTGACGAAACTTTCAAGCGGTTCTGCAAGCAAAGCGGGTTTCGCGGCGTGGTGTCTGATTTAAGCGGACAGCGCAAATCGTCAGGCACTGAAAAAACGCTCGGCCAAAAACCCGAAATGGGCGACCTTGGCACTATGTCCATTGGCGCCATGGCTGCCAAGGAAAGCATTTTTAGCCACGTGTCCCCATCGGGCATTGCATCTGTTGCAGTGCTGATCGCAATTTTAGGGTCGGTCACTTATGGCGGCTGGACCGTGTTGATGGATATTCAGCGCGTGGAATTTGCACCCATTGACCAAGCCCCCGAAATTGCGGCTACGATTGATGTCATCGCCGTGGAAACCACCGGCGAAGATATGGCGCTGTCGGACCTGAACAAGCAACCGTCCCGCGATCTTTTGGCGGATCTGTATCGACCCCAAGAACTTGCCGTGCCCAAAGTCGACCCGCGCGACGGCCCAATCGCGGCGATCAACCCGGATGAGGTTGGTCAATTGGCCCCGGTTAAAGAAGAAGCGTTGCCCACAGAACTTATTTCAACAGCGGCCATAGACTTTGAAGAAGAATATCAAGGCCCGTTTGTGACGGTGAAGCCGGAAGTTGAAGAAGTCAAAATTTTCGCCACCCGTGCCGCTTGGGTGCGCGTGTCAGAGCCGGATGGCTCTATCCTGTTTGAGGCGATTTTAGAACCTAACCAAGCGTTCGTTTTGCCACCAGAAGCACAATCACCTTTATTGCGAGCTGGTAATTCTGGTTCGGTTTATGTGGCAGTGAATGATGATGTCTTTGGTCCTGTTGGCAGTGGTACGTCGGTGGCCAAGAACGTTTCGCTTTTGCACCAAGACGTTGCCGCTGTTTTTGACCCTGCCCAAGAGTTGGTGATACCTGAATTGGCCCCCGTCGCGACCGCGAACAACAGCCAATAAGTCGCCACAGCGAATAACGGCTAATAAATCCACACAAAATCAACCAGTGGGGTGACAGTCTCGAACCGCGAGACTATATGGGTGTCATAGGCCCTCTTTAGCTACCCAATGGTTGGACATGGACATTAATCACATCCGTCCGTGGCGTTCAGTTGCGCGCCGCAAATCACGTCAAATAATGGTTGGTTCCGTGCCCGTTGGTGGTGATGCGCCGATATCGGTGCAATCGATGACCAATACCTTGTCCGATGATGTGGACGGCACGCTCGGCCAGATCAATGCCTGTGCGGAAGCGGGGGCAGACATCATGCGGGTTTCTTGTCCGGACGAGGCGTCGACCCGCGCGCTGAAACCCATTGTCGATCAAAGCCCGGTGCCGATTGTTGCGGACATTCATTTTCACTACAAACGTGCGATTGAAGCGGCTGACGCTGGTGCGGCTTGTTTGCGAATTAACCCCGGAAATATCGGCTCGCCTGAGCGTGTGAACGAAGTGATTTCGGCCGCTAAAGCCAATAATTGCGCCATTCGCATCGGTGTAAATGCAGGGAGCTTAGAGAAGCACCTGCTCGACAAATATGCGGAGCCCTGTCCTGATGCGATGCTGGAAAGCGCGCTGGATCACATTCGCATTCTTGAGGATAACAACTTTGATGCTTTCAAGGTGTCGGTAAAAGCCTCGGATGTATTTCTTGCAACGGCGGCTTATCAACTGGTGGCCGATGCCACAGACGCGCCTATCCATCTTGGCATCACTGAAGCCGGCGGTCTGTCAACGGGCACGGTCAAATCTGCGATTGGTCTGGGTAATCTATTGTGGGCGGGCATTGGGGATACCATGCGCGTCAGCTTGTCGGCAGACCCGGTCGAAGAAATCAAAGTCGGTTTCGAAATCCTGAAATCGCTTGGGCTGCGGCATCGGGGCGTGAATATTATTTCTTGCCCGTCCTGCGCGCGTCAGGGATTTGACGTGATCAAGACGGTATCCAACTTGGAAACACGGCTGGCCCATATTCATGCGCCGATTACGCTGTCGATTATTGGATGCGTGGTCAACGGACCGGGGGAGGCCTTAATGACCGACATCGGATTTACGGGCGGCGGTGCAGGGCACGGCATGGTGTATCTGGCGGGCAGCCAGTCCCATAAAATGTCCAATGAAGAAATGGTCGATCATATCGTTCAGCTTGTGGAAGACCGGGCAGAAACGCTCGCCGAGCAAGCTGAAGTTGCTGCAGAATAAATGAAGATATAGATGAAAATCGCCGTCATCCTTATTGTGGCTGCCGTGGTTATCGCTGGCTACTTCGTGCTTTATTTTGTATCGACCGCGAAACATGACCCCGACGTTTGGCACCTTGATCCCTTGCATGCGCGCGCGAGCGGCAAGCCCAATACCTATCGTGTGGCCCCGCTTAATTTGGCCAGCCAACCGGTTAATCAAGATGCGCCGGTTTATCGCGAAAACCCTTTGGTGTTGTCCCGTGCATTTGATGATTTTGTGTTAAGCCAACCCAATACTGTGCGTATGGCCGGGCTGCCAACATCGCTGATGGTGACTTATGTGCAGACGTCCAAACATCTTAAAATGCCAGATTATATCACCGTAAAGTTCATCGAAGTAGATGCGGATCATTCAACGATTGCGATTTATTCGCGCTCGCGCTTTGGCTATGGTGATTTGGGTGTGAACAAGCGGCGGGTCGAAAACTGGCTGAAACCTTTGGCCGCATTTGAAACGCAAACCAACTAGATCGGCCCCACGTAACCTTTATGCAAATTCCAGCGGAAAAACTGGCCGAAATTGTTGCCCGGTTCGAATATCTCGAAGCGGAAATGGCCCAGCCTCACGACAGTGATCGTCTAACAGAAATCAGCATCGAATATGCGGAATTGCGCCCGGTTGTGGAACGCATTCGCGCCTATCATTCCCATGTTGCGGGCATTGAGGATGCAAAAGCATTGCTTGACGATCCGGACATGAAAGAACTGGCCGAAGCTGAATTGTCAGAGCTATCGGACGCCTTGCCGGACATGGAACTCGGCTTGATGATGGCGCTTTTACCCAAAGATGCCTCTGATGAGGGGGCGGCGATTTTGGAAATCCGGGCTGGCACGGGCGGGGATGAAGCGGCTTTGTTCGCGGGCGATCTTTATTCCATGTACAGCCGCTACGCCGAAGGGCGGCGTTGGAGCGTTGAAATCATTGGTGACAACGCCACCGAACTTGGCGGTTACAAAGAGGTTGTCGCACAAATTTCGGGCAAGGGTGTATTTGGTGCGCTTAAGTTTGAAAGCGGTGTGCATCGGGTGCAGCGAGTGCCGGAAACAGAATCTGGCGGGCGTATTCACACCTCTGCGGCCACGGTCGCTATTCTGCCTGTAGCCGAAGATATTGCGATTGATATTCCAGCCACGGATATTCGCATCGATACGATGCGCGCCTCTGGTGCGGGCGGGCAGCACGTGAACACCACCGATAGTGCGGTGCGCATCACCCATTTGCCCACCGGAATTGTCGTGACCAGTTCGGAAAAATCTCAGCATGTGAACCGGGAAAAAGCCATGGCCGTTTTGCACGCGCGTCTGCATGATTTGGAACGGCAAAAGCAGGACGACGACCGCGCAGAATCGCGCAAAGGTCAGATCGGATCGGGCGACCGCTCGGAACGCATTCGCACCTATAATTTCCCACAAGGACGCATTACCGATCACCGGATTAACCTCACGCTCTATAAGCTCGACCAAGTTTTGCAGGGGGATTTGGCCGAACTAATCGACGCCTTGGCCGCCGCTGACACGGCCGAACGTTTGGCAGAGATGAACCCGTGATCGCACTTGATTTGCTGCGCCAAGGCACGGATCGACTTACAAAATCGCAAGTCCCAAACGGGCAAACAGACGCGCGACGATTGCTGGCGCATGTTTTGCAATGTGGGGCAGGCGGGCTGACCCCGGTTTTGCGTGATGCGGTAACGGATGCGCAATCTGCGGCTTACTTGGCGGTAATTGAACGGCGTGCCGCGCGCGAACCCCTGTCGCAAATCACCCAAACCCAAGACTTTATGGGCCATCGGTTTCACGTCACAAAACACACGCTTTCCCCAAGACCAGATACCGAAACGCTAGTTGAAAGCGCGTTTGATAGTGGTCCGGCCAAGCGTATTTTGGATCTTGGTACCGGGACCGGCTGCATTGCCATTTCCATACTATTGCACTGGCCCGCATGTGTTGGTGTTGCGGTTGATCGATCCGCGAAAGCTCTTGAAACCGCCAAGTTGAATGCGAAATCCCACGGTGTTTTGGGCCGGCTTGAGTTGCGCAACGACGATTGGTTCAACGGTCTGTCAGGCCGCTTTGACATGATCCTTAGCAACCCGCCTTATATTGGCGAGCAAGAACGCGCGTCCCTAGAGCCAGAGGTGCGCGCATATGAGCCAGACCTTGCTCTATTTGCAGGTGAAGACGGCTTTGCGGCTTATGACATCATTGTCCCGCAAGCGCGTGACTTTTTGAATCCGGGCGGGTCGCTACACTTGGAATGTGCATCCCCTCAGGCAGAGCGGTTAAAGCAGATGCTTGATCAGAACGGATATCACAATTCAGAGGTGTTAAATGATTTGTCAGGACAGGCACGCGTTGTGCGTGGTGTCCTGCCTGATGAGCGGGGTGACCAAATATAAAACCGCCAAAAACCTCAATAAAATGGGATTTTTTGCCCGGATACCCTAGCGTAAACGTTGTTTTAACTTGTATCCTTACAACATAGTTCCTATACCAAGGTACCGTCGGGAAAATTAAATTA
The DNA here is from genome assembly GCA_964489925.1 of uncultured Rhodobacterales bacterium. GTDB lineage: Bacteria > Pseudomonadota > Alphaproteobacteria > Rhodobacterales > Rhodobacteraceae > CAYLLD01. Next base: position 907 of record CAZBBZ010000115.1, on the reverse strand, counting down.
TCTTCGAAACGTTACGACGGCCAAGCCAAAAGAAGCGACCGGATTTTATAGGTGCTTTTGCGGTCAGTGATCCAAAACAACAAACAGACGATCTTTGATGAGACCCTCAAACAAATCGCGTTCGCGCAACAAAAACCGCCGCAACAATAACAATAACAACAATTCTGGCGGCAATATCCTGAACCGTGTTTATGACAGTGCTGGGCCTGATGGTCGGGTGCGTGGAACACCGCAACAGGTTATTGAAAAGTATCAAACTTTGACCCACGACAGCTCGCTTGCGGGTGATCGTGTGGCGATGGAAAACTTCCAACAACACGCGGAACATTACGTGCGCTTGATCAATGAAGCGCAGCGTCAGATCAACGAGCGCCGCGAAGCCATGGAAGCGCAGATGTTGGAACGCAATGGTGGTCAACAGCAGCCCCAGCCGCAACAAAATCAACGCCGCAAGGCTGCCGATGATGTGGCGACTGATCCTGCGGATGCGCCGCAACCGGATGTGGGCCAACCAGCAGGTGAAGCGCTTGGTGTACAGTCAAATGACCGCGCGCCTGAGCTGGTGGAAACACCTGAAGCATCTGCTAAGCCAAAGCCAAAGCCTCGCTCACGCAGCCCTCGCAAAAAAGCCCCCAGCAGTGACGCACCCGCCGATACACCTGTCACGAGCGACTGAACTTAAAGCAAATTGCTGATTTTGCAGAATTCGGAAACGTCCAAGGATTCTGCACGCGCGCTTGGGTCGATGCCAAGCGCTTCAAGCTCTTTGGTTGCATTGGGCAGTAAGCCCTTCAACGACGCACGCAGCATTTTGCGTCGTTGTGAAAATGCCGTTGCCGTCACCAATTCTAGCTTTTTCAACTCCGCTGGATAGGCGGGCTCATCAAGCCGTTCAAAATGCACCACG
>CAZBBZ010000114.1:0-8153 GCA_964489925.1 uncultured Rhodobacterales bacterium | reverse complement strand
GGTTTCCGCGTCCAAGTGGTTGGTCGGCTCATCGAGCAGCAGCATATCAGGCGCTTCAAGCAGCAACTTACACAGCGCCACCCGCCGTCGTTCCCCGCCCGAAAGCGTAGACACAGCTGCATCATCCGGCGGGCAACGCAGCGCTTCCATGGACACATCCACCTGCGCATCCAAATCCCAAAGGTTCTGCGCATCAATTTCGTCTTGCAGGCGGGCCATCTCATCAGCGGTCTCATCCGAATAGTTCATCGCCAGCTCGTTATAACGATCCAGAATGTCCTTTTTCGCCTTCACACCCAGCATGACATTGCCACGCACGTCCAAATCTTCATCCAGCGCGGGTTCTTGGGGCAGATAGCCAACTTTGGCACCTTCCGCCGCCCAAGCCTCGCCCACAAATTCCGTATCAATCCCCGCCATGATCCGCATGAGCGTCGATTTACCCGCGCCATTGACGCCCACGACGCCAATTTTGACACCGGGTAAAAAGCTTAGTCGTATGTTTTCAAAGCACTTTTTGCCGCCGGGGTAGGTCTTGGACACACCGTCCATGTGATAAACATATTGGTTCTTTGACATATCAGGCACACGCTTGTTGGGATGAATTTGCCCTGATTTATGCCAGATGCGCTGGAATGAAAAGCACCGCCTTATCTATGCGGATCAACCGTTCCCCAAAAGAAAAAGGCGGACCCAAGCAGCCCGCCTTTCATTCTGCAACCTATAAACCTGCGTTTACATCGGGCGTGTCGGCAACCCATTGCGGGGATCAAACACATGGGTCGTTTTCATTTTCTGATTTTTCAGCTTTTCACGCGCGGCCGCCAGTCGCCGACTGCGCAGCGCCAAAAGGAAAAGCACAACCGCTGCAAAGGCGATAAACATCACCAAAAGACCAGATAGCGTTCCGGTTTGACGCGATGTATTGATGACCTGAGCAACACCGATGGTTGCTTCATTGGCAAATATCGGGAAAGACACAGTGGTGACGGCAAAGCCACAAAGGAAGGTTTTTCCTGTCTGTTTCATGGGGGGGCACCATTTTATGGACAAGTTGAGATTTAACCTTGCGGAGATTCAAAGACGCCTGTCAACGCGATGGAATTGCAGAAGAAAGAAACAACATGATTTCACGTTCTTTTTGTGGAGTTTCTGCACCAACTATGTTGAACGACGGTTCAGTCAAGGAATAGTACATAAAAAATGCGCCATTTTTGCACCATGATTCTGCCACAATTCATGAACCAGGCAGCGCCGTGTTGAACGCGATGCCACTGACCACGCCGGGGATGAACATCGGCTTGCTGGGGGGCTCGTTTGACCCGCCGCATGCAGGGCATCTGCATATTTCCCGCTGGGCGCTGCGCCGTTTTCATCTGGATCGCGTGTGGTGGTTGGTCAGCCCCGGCAATCCGCTTAAGGCCAATCCGCCCAAACCCATCGCGCAACGGTTAGCCGCCTGTCGCCAAATTGCGGCGCACCCGCGCATTGATATCACCGATCTCGAAACGCACCTCAACACCCGCTACACCGCCGATACAATCGCCGCGATCAAAGCGCGCAAGCCCGGTGTTGGCTTCACTTGGCTGATGGGGGCGGATAATCTGGCAGGGTTTCACGAATGGGACCGCTGGGATTGGATCATGGAAAACGTGCCCATCGGTGTGATGGCGCGTCCACGCGAACAGATTGGCGCAGGCCTGTCGCTAGCCGCACAGCGTTATGCGCGTTATCGCCTGCATCATCGGCGCGCCGCCGCCTTGCGGTTTCGATCGGCCCCCTGTTGGACCCTGCTGACGGGCAAGACGCTGGACATTTCATCAACCGAAATCCGCGCGAAGGGCGATTGGACGCTAGAGCACACGCCGCAAGAGGACTGATCCATTGGAAAACCGCAAGCTCACCACAATTTTTGAAATTTCAGGCTCCGTCCTTGCCATGGCCTACGCGCTATTGATCGCGTCGAACACGGGCAATGAAATCATCGGCTTCACCCTGTTGTTAATCTCATCAATCTTATTTGCAGCTTGGGCCATCATCGACAAACGCTGGACGTTTCTATTGTTACAAGGGTTTTACGCCTCATCCGCCGTGATTGGCCTGATCCGTTGGGCTTAATCGACTAGGCGTAAAACCCAGCACCAGATCACTGAAACATCGCGCGTAAATCGCACGTAGAACATGTGCCGATCTCATCCCCATGCGCTTTCAAAAACGCTTCCGTTTGCGCGCGTCCAGCATCAAAGAGCTGGTCGATCAAACCGGGAGAGGGCGACATCTTTGTCGCCACGCCCAAATGCCGCATGGTTTCATCATCGGCAATCGAATGAATATGGGGCGCGGGCTTTTCAGTGGCGCTCAGTCGGCCTTCCTCAATCAACCTTTGCACAAAATCAATCGCCCGCAATTCGCGCAGCAAGGTCGCATTAAAGCTGATCTCGTTCACGCGATCTTCTATCTCTCCGGCGGTTTTGGGAATTTCGTCCCGGTAAAGCGGGTTGATATGCACAATCAAAACATCCGGCGCGTTGGTTTTGCCAAATAGCGGAAACAACGCCGGGTTGCCCATAAAGCCACCGTCCCAAAACGCCTCGCGCTTGCCCGTCTTGGCGTCATCAATTTCGACCGCTTGAAACACTTGGGGCAGGGCGCCCGATGCCAACAAAGCGGCCTCATCCACCTCATCGCCTGTAAAGACCCGAATTTTGCCCGTGCGCACATTGGTGGCCGAGATATGCAACCGCGGCCCCTCCGCACTGCGGATCGCATCAAAATCAAACTGTTCTAGGATGGATGCCAGCGGATGAAAATTCAGCGGGTTGGTTTGATAGGGCGAAAACACCCGCATCATCGCCGCTTGCCCGTGATAGGCCGGGTTCATCGACGCGGTTTGCGCAAGGGCTGCCAAAGGCGGGGACAGGGCGGTGAACCAGTTGCGCACCGGCTCTGGCATCAACTGCCCAACCCCATCCAAAGCCCGCCAAAACTCGGCCAGCGATTTGCGCGCCCCGTCATGGCGGCCATTCATCCAACCGCTTTTGAAAGCCGCCGCATTCATCGCCCCCGCACTGGCCGCAGAGATTGCGCTGACTTCGATATCTTGTTCTTCCAACAAGCGATCCAGCACACCCCAAGTGAACGCCCCATGCGCACCGCCCCCTTGCAGCGCCAGCGATACCTTGCGCGCTTTGCCCCGCGCGCTCACTGCGCGGTCCACCCGCCATCTACCGAAATACTCGTCCCCGTGATTTGCGCCGCATCATCCGAACACAAAAACGCACAAGTCGCCCCCATTTGATCGGTGGTCGCAAACTCTTTGGACGGCTGTTTGGCCAGCAACACATCCCGCACCACCGTGTCGCGATCCATGCCATGGGCTTTCATTTGATCGGGGATCTGGCTTTCCACAAGCGGCGTCAACACATAGCCCGGACAAATCGCATTAACAGTGATCGGGTCTTGTGCGGTTTCAAGCGCCAGCGTTTTCGTCAACCCAATCCCCCCATGTTTGGCCGCCACATAAGCCGACTTGAAAGGAGAGGCCCGCAACCCATGGGCCGAGGCGATATTCACCACGCGCCCCCAGCCTTGTTCCCGCATCATCGGGATCGCAACCGCGCTGGTGTGAAAGGCCGAGGATAGATTGATCGCAATAATCGCATCCCATTTGCCCACCGGAAACTCATCCACCGGTGCCACATATTGAATGCCTGCATTATTCACCAAAACATCCAAGCGCCCGAAATGGCTTTGCGCTTTGGCAACACCTGCACGGCAAGCATCCCCATCGCTCATGTCCGCTTGGACATAAATCACGTCGCTTCCGGTCTCTTTGGACAATTTTTGGGCTAATTCATGATCCTCTTTCGAATCGGAGAACGAGTTGATTGCCACCCGCATTCCCCGTTCCGCCAAAGAGCGCGCAATTCCAAGCCCAATACCTGAATTTGACCCTGTCACGAAAGCTGTTCTTGATTTGTCAGACATAACTGTTTTCCCTGAAAAAAAAGGGCATTCCTCCGCTAAACCTAGCGGTTAAAAGCTACATCCAAAACACAGAGAACTCTAGTGAAATGCTTGATATCTTTGCCAAAAAAAAACGCCCACACGAGGTGGGCGTAAAGTTATTGAGGCAGGTTTCATACAGGCAAGAAACCTATCGAGCAGTAAGCCAAATATAGTAAATACAATGACCCTCGCCAAGTTAAATTTTATTCCTTCCTTTCAGCAGGGTAGGATCATGTGTGAATAATGCAAAACAACGACCTAAAAGGAGCGGGCGATGAGACAAAGAATGAGGCAATTACTAGGCATAACCGGGGCATTGATCATGTCCCTGCAAATGGCCGCCGCAGAGCCCAAACATGGCATCGCTATGTATGGGGACCCAGCATTACCACATGATTTTGTATCTTTACCCTACGCCAATCCAGACGCGCCCAAGGGCGGTGTGTTCGTTTCTGGCGAGACCGGCAGCTTTGACAGCCTCAACCCTCACATCCGCAAAGGACGTGTGCCTTGGCAGCTACGGTTCTTGGCCTACGAAAGCTTGATGGGGCGCTCTTATGACGAGCCGTTCACGCTTTATGGCCTGCTCGCCGAATCGATTGAAACCGATTCGGACCGGACTTGGGTTGAATTTACCCTGCGCGAAGAAGCCCGATTCTCTGACGGCACGCCTGTCACAGTCGACGATGTGCTTTGGTCTTATGAAACTTTAGGCACCATCGGCCATCCGCGCTATCACGGCACTTGGAAAAAAGTCGCCAAAGCCGAAATCACTGGCCCACGCAAAATCCGCTTCACCTTCAACGAAGCGGACCGCGAACTGGCCCTGATTATGGGCCTGCGCCCGATCTTGAAAAAATCCCAGTGGGACGGCATCGCCTTTGATGAAAGCGGCGTTGATGAAATCCCGATTTCCACCGCGCCATATGTCATCGATAGCTTTGAAGCCGGACGTTATGTCTCGCTCAAACGCAATCCAGATTACTGGGGCAAAGACGTCCCGTTTCGTCGCGGCACCAACAACATCGACGAAATCCGCATGGAGTTTTTCAGCGATGGCACCGCGCATTTTGAAGCGTTCAAGGCTGGTGTGACCGGCGCTTTGCGCGAAGGCGATGTTGCCAAATGGGAAAGCCAATATAACTTCCCTGCGGTGCAAAACGGCGATGTGGTCAAATCGGTCATTTCCCACAAACGTCCCACGGGCATCACCGGGTTTGTCATGAACACCCGCCGCGCGCCCTTTGATGACTGGCGTGTGCGCGATGCGCTGATCCATGCGTTCAACTTTGAGTTCATCAACAAGACCCTGAATGGGGCAGACCTGCCGCGCATCTCGTCCTATTTCGCCAACTCAGTGCTCGCGATGGAACCGGGGCCAGCCACGGGCCAAGTGGCCGCGTTTTTGGCCCCCTTTAAGGATGAACTCCTGCCCGGCGCGCTAGAGGGCTACACGCTGCCTGTCAGTGACGGCTCAGAACGCAACCGCGCCAACATCGGCCTTGCGCTTGATGCCTTTAAGCAAGCAGGCTTTACCGTTGAAAACGGCGTGATGACCGGGGCGGACGGCCAAGCGCTGGAAATGGAAATCCTGCTCAACACCGCGTCGGCGCGCAATAAGCAGATCATGGATATCTATGTGGAATCCCTAAAACGTCTGGGGATCACGGCCAATGTCGTGCGGGTGGATAGCGCCCAATACAAAGAACGGGTCACCGCATACGATTTTGACATGACCTATTACCGCCGTGGTCTGTCCCTAAGCCCCGGCAATGAGCAGCTGCTTTACTGGGGCAAAGACGGCATCGAAAATCCGGGAACCCGCAACTATATGGGCATGAACTCCCCGGCTGCCGAAGCGATGATTGCCAAAATGCTGAACGCCGGCGATCAGGCAGAGTTTCGCGCGGCCGTTAAAGCGCTTGACCGGGTGCTGATCTCTGGGCGCTACGTCATCCCGATCTGGTACTCACCGCTGTCGCGCATCGCGCATAAAAAAGAGATGAAGTTTTCTGAAAATCTGCCCATGTACGGCGACTGGATCGGCTTTTTGCCAGACGTTTGGTGGATGGAAGACTAAAGAAAAAGGCCCGCCGCGAATGATCGGGGCGGGCCATATTTACTCGTTAAAGCGTGAAACCTTAGTTCGCGCCGCGCGCTTCATCGATTGTTTCTTCAACAACGTCTTTTGCTGCCGCCAATTCTTTACGTTCGTCCATCTTGGACTTGCCAAGCGCGTAGCCACGAATAGCAAAAGCACCGATAGCGCCGCCCAAAACCAGCCAAAACGCTGACGAGTTAAAGCCCAGTGCCGCCACAATGATCGATGCCACCAGCATCAGGGCTGCAAAACTCACAATCGACAACTCGCTGTCGGTAAAGTCCATATTCTTTCGCAGTGTTGGTCCAGCTGCTTTTTCGACGTAAGCCGATCCAACGCCAAACACCAATCCTGCTATAAAACTAAAAAACATTTCATCCTCGCTCCGGTTTTCCCCAAAAAATTCGGTAATTAAAACTTACGGGGCTGGGCGAGGGGATTTCAGGGGAAATGCACGTAAAATGTCGCATAAACACAATTGCGATGCGGCAATTGCCTGAAAAACAAGCAGAATCGTCCGGCTTTTAAGCAGAATAAAACACGATTTAGCGGTGTGAAACCTGCGCTGTGCGCGATTTTGTTATGTCAGCGCGTTCGCCATAACCTTCGCCGCCGCTTCAATCGCGCCTGTGCCATGCGCAATCCCCAAGGCTTGCAGCCCGGTTTCAATCGTGCCCAGCGTGCCAAATACCATCGGCGGGTTCAAATGCCCCATGTGGCCAATGCGAAACGTACCCGCGGGCTGCGCGCCAGTGCTGCCGCCCAAATCCAAACCGATGCCAAGGGTCAGCCCGGTCTTTTCTTCGCAAAACGCCCGCAACTGATCCGCACCTTCACAGTGGATCGTGGTCACAGCCGTCGACCGCTTGGCCGGATCAGCGACATTCATAGAAATCGCGCCCTCTGTCGCCCAAGCATCAAGAGCAGCCCAATGCGCTTGCGCCAAGACATCATGGCGCGCCCAAGCCGCCTCTAACCCTTCGTCACGCAGCAACATATCCAAAGCCTCGCCCAAGCCATAAAGATGGTGCGTCGGGGCGGTGCCATAAAAATTCATATAATAAATGTCCGGCGTCTGGCGCATCCGCCAATCCCAATACCCGGTCGTTGTGCTGACCTTATCGCGATGCGCCGAGGCTTTCGGCCCAACAAAGTTAAACGCCAAACCGGGCGGCGTCATCAGCCCCTTTTGGCATCCCGCCACCATCACATCGACGCCCCAAGCGTCCATTTCAAACGGCTCACACCCCAGCGAGGCGATGCAATCCACCATCAACAAGCCCTCATGTCCCGCCGCATCCATCGCGGCCCGCAGGCTTGGGATGTCATTGCGCACCGATGATGCGGTGTCCGTATGCACGGTTAAAACGCCAACGATGGCTTGGTCCTTATCCATACGCAGGCGCGCTTCCACTTGATCTGCATCAAAGGTATCCGCCGTGCCGAAATCCATCACCTCGACCTCGGCCCCAAGCGCGCGGGCCATTTCCGCCCAGCCCGCACAAAAGCGCCCGGTGGTTAAGGCCAGCAATTTGTCACCCGGAGACACCACATTCGAAAGTGCCGCTTCCCAACCCGCATGGCCATTGCCGATATAAATCAAGGCATCGCCCGTGGTGCGCGCCACGCTCGCCAGATCCACTTTGATCCGCGCGGTCAGATCCGCCAAGGCACCCGCATAGATGTTTGGGGCAGGGCGATGCATCGCCGCTAGCACCCGATCGGGAATGATCGACGGGCCGGGGATTGAAACTTGGGGCTTTCCAAAATTCAGGGTCATAGCGCAGACTACTTTTACAAGGATCAGATCGGGCAATGGCCCTGCGTCCATGATAAAGCCGAACTGATCGCCTCCCACAAGACCAAGAACGGCTTTTGAGCGGATTTGGCTCTGTTAGAATGACAAAAGACAGGCGAGGCGCTCGATCAATGTGATCTTAACGACTGGTGTGGATGATTTGGGAAGATGTGAGAAATTGAGGGCCAAATGCGCCCTAGGTTTTGTTAACACTTTTGGCGAATAGGGGCACGGGAAGGGTTAGTC
>CAZBBZ010000113.1:0-8189 GCA_964489925.1 uncultured Rhodobacterales bacterium | reverse complement strand
GACCTACGTGGACGGCGTCTTGAATGTCGCGCTAACGCCGGGCGCGAGCGGGTCAAAAAAGATGATCTTGCAGGTGGTGCATTATTCACCAACGCAAAATGTTGCGATTAAACGCGGCGAAAACGCGGGCCGCGATTTGACCTATCACAACGTCGTCACCGACTTTTATGGAGTGACCGAATGGAACGGACGTGACGCAAAATCGCTCGACGTGAAGCTGCGCGGCGCGCCACCTTTTGCGCTGATCCTACAAGAAGCAGGTGCCGGACCAATCCTAAGTGCGATGGTCATCAACTAGCGCTTAACGCCAGCGGCGATGCGCCCAGAAATACTGCTCGGGCCGCTCGCGTACACGCGCAGTTAACGCATCATTTGCCGCTTGGGTCATCGTGGCCGGATCGCTTGGTGGGATCGGCAACTCAAACACCACATCGTAGTCAAACAAATTCGCACGGCGCAGCGCAAAGGCCGGGATCAGCGGCATATCATACTCAAGCGCAAGGTTCGCCGCCGTGGTTGCTGTGCGCGCCGGTTGGTCCAAGAAGTCGAAATACTCCGCCTTGGCCAAATGCTGATCATTGGCAAACAGAACCGCCCCACGGGTCGCCAAATGCGCATGCATATTCGCTTTTCCTTGCCCGCTTTTCGGGAAAATCGGCTCCCCCGCACGGCGCAGATACGCCTGCCAGTTGCGATCATAAAACCCGTTATTATTGGGGCGAAAAAAGAAACCACAGTCTTGGCCCGTGATGTGCCGCCACGCCAAGCGCACACCTTCCCATTGGCCAAAATGTCCCGTAATCAGAATTGCCCCTTGGTCCGCATTCACTTGCGCGGCTCCGGGGCCGGTGACATTCAAACTGCCGATCCGCTCTGCAAAATCGTCAATGTGCATATGTTCGGTCAGGCTTTGGCCAACATTGCGCGCGCATTCTTCGAACATGTAATCCCGCCAAGCCGGGCTACTGTCAGGGAAAATCAGCGTTAAGTTTTGATGCACCCGCGCCCGGTATTTTGGTATGTTGCGAAACATAAATCCCGCCACGTTGCGCCCCAGCAGCACACGTTTTTCATAAGGCAAAAACCGCCCATATTCGCGCAGGCCAAGATGCATGGCATTGGCTAGAAAATCCGCGAAATTGAACGTTTGATTACGGTAAATCGCAGGATCGTTCTGCGTCATTGTCGCGTTCATTGCAGGTGACAATCTAATTTGCGCTTGCAGGGTCGGGAACCGCGACGCCGATCATGCAGTCGCGCGTCACGATCGAGGCAAGCTTGTCTTCCGCCCAATCTTGCGTGTCCGCTGGGCGGTGCGGCACCACAATATAACGCATGTCCGCCGTGCTGTCATGCACACGCAGGGTCACATCGTCAGGCAAATTCAGACCAAATTCCGACAACACGCCCCGCGGGTTTTGCACCACGCGCGCGCGATACGCCCGCTGTTTGTACCAATCGGGCGGCAGACCCAAAAGGTTACGCGGATAACAAGAGCACAAGGTGCAAACGACCACGTTATGAACCGTCGCCGTGTTTTTTAGCGCGATCAAATTAAGCGCGCCAAGGTCAAACCCCATCTGCGCACAAGCCGCATTTGCATCACTAAACAAAAGAGCGGCAAATTCAGGGTCACTCCACGCTTTGGCGACCACCGCCGCCCCGTTGCTGGGCGTTCGGGCATCCATTGCATCAACGGCCGTCGCAATTTCAGCGGCGGAGGCGATGCCTTTTTCCTGCAAAATCTCGCGGATGGCGATTTCCATTGCCTGCCAATAAGTCAGCGCGGCATCTTGATCGATCCGGTGCGGATGGGGCGCGTGATCATGAGCGGTGTGGTCATGAGGCATTACTCCGAAGGCTCCAACCAATGTTCATAAATTTCCGCATCAATCGTGCCGCGATCATCGGAAGCATCGGGCCAAACATCGCGGGACAAAAAACGAACGCGGTAAAGCTGGCGCCGATCGTCATGGCGCCCATAGGCCAGTTCTTCGGGGTTGCCAAAAACACCCAAAACCCGTTCCACTTCGCCTGATTTGCCGCGCAGATACTCCGGGGTGCGGATATGGCCAAGGGTGTGGCGCACCTTTACGCGCACCTGATCGCCAAGACTAAACTTAGGTGCAGGCGCCATAACTGTCCCCGCGCGCCAAAACGTCGTTTATTTTATCGCCCAATTCTTCGAGACTATAAACCCCTGCTTCGAGCAAATTCTGGTTCACGCTTGCCACCCATCGCTCATAATAGCTCATGGTTTCAAAGGCATCTTCGCCCATGTCTTCAAGTACCCGGCGCAGGCCATCGACCGTAAACAGGCCTTTGGTCGAACACACGATCCAAAGCGCGTCGACCCGTTTTTCCCAGAGGGCAAAATCATGCTCAGCTGCATCAATTGGCCCGGCATCCTGCCCGCCCATATCGTGCCATCGTCGCACAGTTTGTCTGATTTCTTTTGACATGGGCCGGAGTTTGGCAGCCGGATTAACGGTTGTAAATGCCCGAAGTCCGCAAGCCTATTCTTGCGCAATCACGCCTTCTGGGTTCAAGGCCACGAACCGCGGCTGTCCGTCACGACGCACCAATAACAGGATGGATTTTCGCCCAGCTTCTTTGGCATCGTTCAGCATATCGGACACTTCGGCAGGTGCAGAAACCGCTTTTTGGGCAACCTCTGAAATCACATCTCCAACCCGCAGTCCCTTGTCAAAGGCTTCGCTGGTTTCATCCAACCCGGTGATGACAACGCCTGTTTCGTCTTCGTCCAAGCCAAACTCATCGCGCAAATCTGCAGACAGCACATTCAACGTCATGCCGATCATGTCCATTTCAAGCGGCGTGTCAGCTTTGCCTTGTGGCGAGGCCGTCGCAGCCGCGACGCTGGCTTCTTCAAGCTGACCAATCTCAACTTTTAGAACGGTTTCCGCGCCATCGCGGAACACCACCACGTCAACGACCGCGCCTGCATTTGTGTCGCCAACCATGCGCACCAAACCACGGGTGTCAGGCACGTCCTTGCCATCAAAGGTCAAGATCACGTCGCCCGCTAGAATGCCGCCATCCTTAGCCGGGCCGTCCGGCACGTCTTGCACCAAAGCACCGGCAGCTTTGGCCAGACCAAGCGCTTCGGCTACATCTTCTTCGACGTCTTGGATGCGCACACCCAGCCAGCCACGTCGGGTTTCACCGAACTTCAGCAACTGATCCACAACGCCACCAACAACGGTCGAGGACATGGCAAAACCGATCCCGATTGAGCCACCCGTGGGGCTAAGGATCGCGGTGTTCACGCCGATCACTTCACCATCAATGTTGAACAGCGGACCACCAGAGTTGCCCCGGTTAATCGCCGCATCGGTTTGGATGAAATCATCGTAAGAGCCGCGCAAAAACCGATTGCGCGCAGAAATAATACCGACCGAAACGGAAAAGCCTTGGCCCAGCGGATTACCAATCGCCATCACCCAATCGCCAACGCGCGCCGCATCACTGTCGCCAAAGGGGACGAATTCAAACGGGGTATCGGCTTCGACTTTTAGAACCGCGATATCCGTTTTCGGGTCGGTGCCGATCAGTTCGGCTTCGATTTCGCGCCCATCAAAAAACTCGATAATGATTTCATCGGCCTTGTCGATGACATGGTTATTCGTGACGATATAACCATCATCCGAAATCACAAAGCCCGACCCCAGCGCGGATCCCCGGCGCGGGCTTGGGCCGCGATCTTGGCGATCCATGAAGTCTTGGAAAAAATCTTCGAGCGGCGAGCCTTCGGGCACAATCGGGCGCTCTGCGGATTGCGCCACAGTGGTTGAGGTTGTGATGTTGACCACCGACGGGCTGATACGCTCGGCCAAATCAGCAAAACTATCCGGGCGCGATTGCCCGTGGGCTTGGTTGATGAAACCGAGTGTCAAAAACGCGGCCAACAACAGGCCAAGAAAGTAGCGAAACTGGGTTGGGAATATTGCCGCGCGCATGTGTTCTAGGTCTCCGAAAAAAGGGCGCGGGCGAACCGGGGTGATCAGCGCTGGCCAGTCATATGGGTCAATATAGAGCAGTTTATTCCGAAATTCATATAAAGGTCGCGTGATTTTCGCAAAAAAGCGTTAAGGAGTTAGATTGCAAGCCACAAAAGCACAGTTCCAAGGGCCGCAGCACCGAGGCCCAAGGCGCGTCTTTGGTCAACTGGCATGGATTTGACGAGCGCGATCAGCTCTTCATAAACGTTAGGGGCCAGCGCAAGCACCAGCCCCTCAACAACAAGTAAAAAGCCCAATCCGATCAGCAAAACGCTCATCTGGTTGATTACCGACCTGTGTCGGATTCCAGATAGTTAAAGAACTCGCTGTCAGGCGAGATCACCATGGTGGAATTGGCCCCGGTCAGGGATTTTTCGTAAGCGTTTAGCGAGCGATAGAATTCAAAAAATTCGGCATCGCGCCCAAAGGCTTCGGCAAAAATCGCGTTGCGTTCCGCATCTGATTCACCGCGGATGATTTCAGAATCCCGCTGTGCTTCGGACACGATTTCTAGCGCAGACCGATCTGCGGTTGCGCGGACACGTTGCGCCGCCTCGCGCCCACGCGCCCGTTCATCTGCCGCTTCACGTTCCCGTTCCGCTTCCATCCGGTTAAAGGTGGCTTGCAAGTTTTGCTCTGGCAAATCCGCGCGTTTAATCCGCACATCGACCACTTCAACCCCAAGGTTTTTCGACCCCGTAATGGCGATGTCGCGAATTTGCGTCATTAGGCCCACCCGATCCGCCGACAGAACCGAGTTCGATGTGACCCCACCCAAGACCTTACGAAGCGCATCGTTTAGGATGCCCTCAAGCCGGTTCTTGGCCGCGTTTTCACCGCCGCTACCAACCGCTTGGCGGAAAGCAACCACGTCCGAAATGCGCCAGCGGGCAAATGCGTCAACCACCAAACGACGATCATCAAGCGGCGTTACTTCGAGCGGTTGCGTGTCCAGCGACAGGATGCGCGCGTCGTATTTCACCACGTTTTGGATGAACGGCACCTTGAAGGATAGGCCGGGTTCTTCTTTGACAGATTTCACCTCACCAAATTGAAGCACGAGCGCTTTTTCGCGTTCGTCCACCACAAAGAGAGAGCTCATGACCAGCACCAAAGCCAGAACAATGGCACCGATAATTACTGCTGAACGGTTCATTGGTTGGCTCCTTTGCGCAATTCGTTAAGCGGAAGGTAGGGCACGACGCCGCCACCTGATCCGCCGCCGATGCTGTCATCGAGGATGATTTTGTCCACATCACCCAACACGCGTTCCATCGTTTCTAGGTAAAGACGTTTGCGCGTCACTTCCGGCGCCTTGGCGTATTCGTTGTAAACGGCGACGAAACGGCTGGCTTCACCTTGGGCTTCGTTGACCACTTGGGCGCGGTACCCTTCGGCTTCTTGCAACAAACGCGCGCTGTCACCACGGGCTTCGGCCAAGGCTTCAAAGGCATAGGCATCCGCTTGCTTTTCCAAAGTATCCCGCTCTTGTTCAGCCGCTTGCACGTCGCGGAAGGCGTCAATCACTTCGCGTGGCGGATCGGCCTTGTCGAAGTTCAAACGCACGATGTTCACACCCGCTTCATAGTTATCAAGCGTGGTTTGGATCAGGCTTTCCACTTCGTCAGAAATCACACCACGATCCCGGTTCAGGATCGGCGCAAGATCAGAGCGACCGATCACTTCGCGCATTGCAGATTCTGATACCGCGCGAATGGTTTCTTGCGGGTCCGCGAGATTAAACAGGAATTTGGCCGGATCATTGATGTTCCAGACAACCTGAAAATCAATATCGACGATGTTCTCATCGCCCGTCAGCATCAACCCTTCGTCCTGACGACCGCGCCCTGTGTTCACGCCGATCTGTTCGGTGTTTTCACGGGTAACGGGTAGGATTTCTTTGGTCACAACCGGCCATGGGGCAAAGTTCAAGCCTTCGGTCCCGGTTTGGACGTGTTCGCCAAAGAGCAGTTCAACCGATTGCTCGGAAGTATCGACCCGGTAGAAACTAGCCAATAGCCAAAGCCCCACGGCCACAAGGCCAATGATCGCGAACGTGCCGCGCCCAACGCTGGGGCCGCCACCGCCGCCTGTGCCATTGGTAGACCCGCCGCCACCGCGACCGCCCATCAACACTTTCAGTTGTTCTTGGCCCTTGCGCACCAAATCGTCGATATCAGGCACGCCGTTATTCCCACCTTGGCCCGGCCGCTGAGGTCCGCCACGGTTGCCAGAGTTGCGGTCATCGCCCCCCCACGGGTTGCGATCGTCGCCGCTGCCCTTTTTGTCGTCACCTTTGCCGCCCCAGGGGCCGCCGCCATTATTGCTGTAAGGCATGAATGATCCTTATTTCGAAACTTTCGCCCGCTATAGACGTTTGAGTTCTAATTGTTAAGTTCTACCGGAATTTCAAGGGCGAGCTAGCTAATATCGCTTATCAGACTTCAACAGGGCTGCGCATCGTCACCAGTTCTTCGGCAGCCGTGGGGTGAACCGCGACCGTAGCATCAAATTGTTCCTTCGTCGCGCCCATTTTAATGGCGATGCCAACGGCCTGAATTAACTCGCCCGACCCCGGCCCGCCCATGTGACAGCCCAGCACCTTGCGCGAGGCTTTGTCGACGATCAGCTTATACATCACTTTGTCGTTCCCACCCGCAAAGGCATCTTTCATCGCCGTAAACTTGGTGCGGTAAATTTCGACATCGTAGGTTTCGCGCGCTTGGGTTTCGGTCATGCCAACGGTGCCAGCTTCGGGCTGGGTGAAAATCGCGGTTGGCACAAGGAAATGATCGGCTTTGCTTGGCTTGTTGCCAAAGACCGTATCGGCAAAGCCGTGGCCCTCACGAATGGCAACAGGGGTAAGTTGCAACCGATCCGTCGCATCTCCTACCGCAAAGATCGACGGGACTGCGGTTTGGGACCACTCATCAACCTCAATCGCGCCGCCTTTGCGCAAACTGACCCCTACGGCTTTTAGCCCCAAGCCATCTGTGTTCGGCACGCGCCCCGTGGCATAAAGCACTTGATCCACTGCCAAGGTTTGCCCGTCCGATAGGGTCACGGTTTTATCCGCAGCGATGCTTTTCACATCTGTGTTATAATGGAAATTGATGCCTCGCGCGGCCATGCCTTCGCTGATATGGGCGCGCAGATCGTCGTCAAAGCCGCGCAAGATCAAGTCTTTGCGGTAGATCTGATGCACCTCTGCCCCCAGACCGTTGAAAATGCCCGCAAACTCGCTGGCGATATAGCCCCCGCCCACAATCGCGATGCGTTTGGGAAGGGCGGGCAGGTTAAAGACCTCGTTTGATGTAATGACGTGTTCGGCCCCGTCGATATCAGGCACAAAAGGCCGCCCGCCTGTGGCGACCAGAATATGCTTGGCAGAAATCGTCTTGCCGCTGGCCAGCGTCACGTCATGGGTGCCACTTACAGTCGCGCGTTCTGCGAAAATTTCAACGCCCGCGTTGCCCGCATTGCGGGTGTAGGCTGCCTCTAGGCGGTCCAACTCGCGCGCGATGTTCCCGGTGAGCGTGGGCCAATCAAAAGTGGGATCGCCAACGGACCAGCCATAACCCTTTGCCAGTTCAAAGCTGTGCGCCATGTCCGAGGCGTAGACCATCAGCTTTTTGGGAACACAGCCGCGAATAACACAGGTGCCACCCATGCGGTATTCTTCGGCCAAGGCCACTTTCGCCCCGTATTGCGCCGAAATACGCGCCGCACGCACGCCGCCAGAGCCGCCACCGATAACAAAAAGATCATAGTCAAAAGACATTTGCTGAGGTTCCTTTTTAACTTAGGCTTGGGGGGCTGTGATGTCTTCGGTGGTCCCGTCAGGGCGCCCCAAGATCACGAGATCAGCGACATCAATGAACAGGCCGGTTTCCACAACGCCGGGAATTTGGGTGAGCAACAGCGCCAAGACGCGCGGGGCCGCGATCCGACCCAAATGCAGATCAAGGATATAGTGGCCTTCGTCCGTAATAAAAGGCGCGCCGTCTTTGCCCATGCGCATGGTGATGCGCTCGCCTGCGACATCCGCTTCGGACAGGGTGTCTTCGATGATGGCCTTGGTGGTTTCCCAGCCAAAGCGCACGACTTCAACCGGTAGCGGAAACTCTCCCAAAGTGGCCACTTGTTTGCTGTCATCGGTAATGACGA
>CAZBBZ010000112.1:0-8240 GCA_964489925.1 uncultured Rhodobacterales bacterium | reverse complement strand
CAAGTGCTGGACACAGCAACCACGGCCAATAAAAGCGTCGGCGCGCTGCGGGTGCGCTTGATTGCGGCCAAGACCCCGGTGGAAAGTGCTACGATCAAGGGCGCGGATGGCAAGTATCTGCCCGATGTGGTGCTTGATCTGGATTGCTGGGTCTCCGTTCCTATCTAACCCCATGTCTATCCATTGGGGCATTCCCCTATTTAAGTGATTCAAATCCGTCCCAAAACGGTTTAACTAGCCTTTGGAAGCCCACCCCAAGGAGTGCCCGCGCGTGACCCTGTCCCAAAATCCTGACGATCTTGCCCAAGCTATGCTGGATGCCGCGAAGCAAGCCGGAGCTGATGCGGCGGATGCCATTGTCGTTTCCGGTGAAAGCCAGTCGATTGAAACCCTGTCGGGCAAGTTGGAAACCGCAGATAGTGCCGAAGGGGTCGATATCGGTCTGCGCGTTCTGATCGGGCAAAAGCAGGCGGTGATCGGCTCGTCCGACGTGCGCCCGCAGACCATCACTGAAATGGCCGACCGCGCGGTGGCCATGGCGAAAACCGCCCCGGATGACCCTTACGTGGGCTTGGCCGAGCCTGGCCAACTGGCCACCAACATTGATGCGGCCGCACTTGAACTTTACGAACCCGATGCCGCACCAAATCCGCAAGTCCTCTTGGAAAAATCCCTAGAAGCCGAAGCCGCCGCGCTTGATGTGCAAGGCGTGTCCCAAGTGCAGGCCAGCGGTGCGGGCTATTCGGCAACTGATATATTCCTTGCCGCATCCAACGGCTTTGCCGCCGGGTATCGCCGCTCTGGGTGGTCGATTTCTTGCGTGGCGATCACCGGAACCGGGGCGGATATGGAGCGCGATTATTGCGGTGAATCCCGCGTGTTCTGGGACGACTTGCCGTCCGCCACGGACATTGGTCGCATCGCAGGTGAACGCACCGTGGAACGGGCAGGGGCCACCAAACCACCCACGGGCACCTATCCAGTGCTGTTTGACGAACGCATTTCTTCGTCCCTCATCGGCCATCTCTTGGGCGCGATTAACGGCAACGCGATTGCGCGCGGGGCCAGTTGGCTTAAGGACGCGATGGGCGAACAGGTTCTGCCCGAAGGCATGGACTTGATCGAAGACCCCACGCGCCCCCGCATTGGCGGCTCAAAACCTTTTGATGGCGAAGGTCTGCCCGTTGCAAAACGCCATATCGTGCGCGATGGGCGCTTGCAAAGCTGGGTGCTTGATCTGGGCACGGCGCGGCGTCTGGGTCTGGACAGCACGGGCAACGCGTCACGCGGCACCACCGCGCCCCCAAGCCCAAGCTCTGGCAATATGGCCCTTACCCAAGGCACGCAGAGCCGTGCTGACTTGCTGAGCGATATGGGCGAAGGGCTGCTGGTCACGTCCATGATCGGCTCTACCATCAATCCTACCACCGGGGATTATTCCCGCGGTGCTTCTGGCTTTTGGATCAAAAACGGGCAAATCAGCCACCCGGTCAATGAATGCACCATCGCGGGCAATCTGCGCGATATGTTGACCCGCATCCAACCCGCCAATGACGCCCGCACGCACCTTAGCCGCGTGGTGCCAAGCCTAATGCTAGAGGCGATGACCATTGCCGGCAGTTGATGACCTAGAGCTACTGCACGCCGCAGCACTTGAAGCGGGCAAAATTGCTGAAAAATACTTTCGTGCCGATCCTGAAACTTGGGACAAAGGCGACGGCCAAGGCCCGGTCACGGTCGCGGATTTAGAAATTGACGCGATGCTGCGCGAAACTCTGTCGGCTGCGCGTCCCGACTATGGCTGGCTGTCCGAAGAAACCGATGATGACTTGGGGCGGCTTGAAAAAAGCTCTGTCTTTGTGATTGACCCCATTGATGGCACCCGCGCTTTCGTGGAAGGGCGCGAAACCTTTAGTCACTCGCTGGCGGTTGCCCATGAAGGGGTCGTGACGTCTGCGGTGGTGCATCTGCCCTTGCGCGGCAAAACCTATAGGGCTGCCACGGGCAAGGGCGCGAGTATGAACGACCAAGCGCTAAGCGTTTCGTCGCAGCCAAACACGGATGACGCGACGATCCTTGCAGGCAAAATGAACGCCAAAGGAGCCTATTGGAAAAGCGGCGTCGCCCCGTTCAAACCCCATTTCCGCTCATCGCTGGCCTATCGCATGGCCTTAGTCGGGCAAGGGCGCTTTGACGGAATGTTAACCCTGCGCCCTACATGGGAATGGGACGTGGCCGCAGGCACTTTAATCATCCAAGAAGCAGGCGGTACCGTCGCGGACCTGAACCGCGCGCCCTTGCGGTTTAACAACAAAAGCGCCCAATTTAACGGCGTGCTTGCCGCAGGCGCGGCGCTATATGAAGATTTGATGGACAAGCTGGTCCCATTCGGCGATGGGGCCACTAGCGGTAAGGCATGAACCCTTAAAGGAGGCAAAAATGGCCCAACTTCAACGACTGCATTTGGTCTTTGGCGGCGAACTTATTGACCCGACAAAGAACACGTTCAAAGATGTCGAAGAGCTCGAAATCATCGGCATTTTCCCAAATTATCAAACCGCGTTTGATGCATGGAAATCCAACGCGCAACGCACGGTGGACAATGCTCACATGCGCTATTTTATTGCGCATATTCACCGCTTGCGTGATGAAGAAACCGAGGCAAGTTCGACCGAAGAACTTGGCTAAGCACCCCTAACGGGCGCGCATTGGGGAGCAATGGGGCATGGCAACGGGGCGGCGATCTGCAACGCTGGCAGTTTATCTTGGCCTAACCAGTCTGGCGGATGGTTGGGCGTCGAGAAAACTTGCCCAAAGGCTTGCGGAAGGCAAAGAGCATCCAGACCGGATCGAGGAACGAAAGGGTGTGGCAACCATAGCGCGCCCAGCCGGTCCCTTGGTGTGGTTCCATGCCGCCAGCGTGGGCGAAAGCCTGTCGATCTTAGAGCTCTTGCGCCGGGTGCGCGAAGACTTCCCTAACCTGACCCTCTTGGTGACGACGGGGACGAAAACCTCGGCCTCGCTAATGTCCGTGCGCCTGCCCAAAGGGGTGATCCACCAGTTTGTGCCTGTGGACACAAAGACGGCGGTCAATAAATTCATTGCCCATTGGCAACCCGATCTGGCGGTCTGGACCGAAAGCGAATTTTGGCCCCGGCTGATGACGGCAACCAAGCGCTCGGGCGCACCGATGGTTCTGGTCAACGGACGGATTTCAGACAAATCTGCGGACAGTTGGCGCTGGTTCCGTGCCATGTCGCGCCGTTTGCTGAGTTATTTTGACCTGATGTTGGTGCAAACCGATGAAACCCGTCGGAATTTCGAAGCGATTGGGGCCGCGAGTGATCGCTTGGCGGTGACAGGCTCGCTCAAAGAAGGCTCCTTGCCCCTGCCTGACGATCAAAACGCGCGCAAAGATCTGTTGAAGCAAATCGCGGATCGCCCGGTTTGGCTGGCGGCTTCAACCCATGAAGGCGAAGAACGCCTAGCGGCCGAGGCCCATCAAATCGCCGTGCGGCACAGTCCTGATTTGCTGTTGATAATCGCGCCGCGCCATCCCGAACGGGGCGACGCGGTGGCGGCTGATCTGCGCGCCATGGGCATGAAAGTGGCGCAGCGTTCGGGGCGCGAGTTTGTGGATAGCGACACGGATATTTACCTTGCCGACACACTGGGCGAGTTGGGCGTGTTTTTTCGCATCTCACCGCTATCGTTCATCGGCGGGTCGCTGGTGCCGGTTGGTGGCCACAACCCGTTTGAACCTGCGGCCCTCGGCTCTGCCATTATTCACGGGCTTCACGTGCAAAATTTTGCGGAAACCTATGACCGCCTGCGCGCTGGTAAGGCCACGATCGAAGTTGCAAATGCGGACGAACTTGGCCGCGCGATAGCGGATGCAATGCGCCCAGATATCGCGGCACAGCTGGCCTCTGCTGCGTGGAATGTGTCGAGCGAAGGGGCAGATGTGATTGATCAAGTGCTGGACCATTTGACCCCCTATTTGACCGCGGCCGCAAAGCGATGAAAGCGCCCAGATTTTGGTACGACAAGCCGGGGTTGCGCGCCGCCGCTCTGTCACCGTTGTCATGGGTGTTTGGTGCTTTGGCCAAGGCGCGCCAAGCCCGTAGTGTTCCGCTCACCGTCGATGTGCCGGTCATTTGCGTGGGCAACATCAACGTGGGCGGCACGGGCAAGACCCCTGTGACCATCGCTATTGCGGATCATTTGCGCAGCAAAGACATCGCAGTGCATACCGTCTTGGCGGGCTATGGTGGCAACATCGACGGCCCCATTCGCGTGGATGAGCGCGCGCATCGTGCCAGCGATGTGGGCGACGAGGCGCTGTTGCACGCGGCCTTCGGGCCAACATGGGTGTCCAAGGACCGCGCAGCGGGCGCAAAGGCGGCGGTTGCGGCAGGCGCGCAAACGATTGTGCTGGATGATGGGTTTCAAAACTTTGGCTTGGCCAAGGATTTGTCTTTTGTGGTGGTGGATGCCAAGCGCGGTTGGGGCAATGGGCGCGTGCTGCCTGCCGGACCGTTGCGCGAGCCTGTTGACCAAGGGCTGGCGCGCGCGGATGCGGTGATCCTAGTCGGGGATCAAGGCGCGCGCGCCGCTTTCGCGGCCTCTCAGACGTTTGATTTGCCGGTTTTAGGCGCGGAATTGCGCCCGCTTCAAACGGGCATGGATTGGGCCGATATGCGCTGCGTAGCTTTTGCGGGCATTGGTGATCCCAACAAATTCTTTGCCACGCTCATGAACCTTGGGGCCGAACTTGTCGCTAGACACAGCCTTGACGATCACGCGCCGCTTACATCCCCGGTTCTGACCCGCCTCGTGAAAGAGGCAGCGGCCAAGAACGCGCAACTCGTATGCACCGAAAAAGACATGGTGCGCCTGCCCGCAAGTTTTCGCGCGCAAGTCACACCCCTGCCGGTGCGCATGGAATTTGCTGATCCAAGCGCCCTTTCGGGCCTGCTGACGACGACCCTAAACCGCTCGCAACAAGCGCGCTAGAACAGGTCGTATTCCGCTTCAACCCGGAACGCCACATCCTGAAAATCATCGTCCGACGCACCGTTGCGCATCCGATCTTCAAAGCCGATCACCAGCGCACTTGATCCATCGCGCGCCAAGCCAGATGCCACATGCTGCGCGCTGTCCGGGTTCAAACTTGCGTCATGGCTCACAAAAACCCGCGCGCCATCGACCAGCAAGCTACCGTCATAAAGCCGCACGGTGCCGTTCAAATCTTGCAGTTCCAGATCACTGCTGCCCAGCGTCCCATCGCCCAAGCCCACACCGTTCTGGATGATAAAGAACCCAAGCTCGTTGGCCGCGTCCACATCCGTGATGGTGAAGCTGCCGCCGTTATTGGCGTTTTGCGCCAGCACCAGCACATCGACCATTTGCCCCGTTGGGGTGATTTCATAGACGCCAAAACTATTGCCAAACAATGATGCGGTGGCCGCATCAATGGTGATTGTGAAGCTGTCCGAATTTTCGCCCGACAGATACTCTTGGGAAATCACACCGTTGATCGCACCGCCCGCCAGCTTGCCGCCTTCGCGCAGGTTGGCAATGTTCTGCACCAGCTCAATCGTGGTATCGCCCCCCATTTGCGTCAGCAAAAAGCCCGCATCCGCAAAGCTGCCATAGACTTTCATTGACGCATCCGCACCGCCGCCGCCAATGGTCAGATCGCCAGAGGCCGCGTTATATTGAATGTCGTCTGGATTGAAATACTCCCCTTCAAACACCAGCCTGTCACCGCGCCCAAAGTTGAAAATCTCATCCCCGTCAAAGCTGTTCGCATCGCCCAGAAATTCCGTGATACCGCTTGAGGCATCGCCGGCTTCTTGTTCGGAGCTCGCCGTGAAGATGTTGCCATCCACCACCATGTCAGGCAGCGTCGATTGTTCCGGCTGCGGGGCCGTCGCTTGCGCATCGCGATCCTCGATCACGTCAAGTTTGACGTTTTCATTCGCAATCGTCACCGTCGTTTGAAAGTAGCCATCCAATTCGCCATTGGCAAAAACCACCGTGTAAGTGCCCACCCCAAGGCGCAAGGAATACCCGCCCGCCGACCAGCTTGTGGTCGCCGACACAAAGCCGTTTTGATCCGTGGCGGTGATGGACACGCCGCCCTGACCTTCGCCCACATCATAAAACGCGTCATTGTCCCGGTCATCAATGATGACGCCGGTTAGATAGGTGAACCCGCGATCCCCGAAATTTTCCGTCATCATGGATGAATTGGTATAGGTCTGCCCGTTGTAGTCATAGCCACCCGTTGCAAATCCAATCCCTACTTCGGAATAGGTGTCATTCATAAACGCCTGACGGTGGCTGAGGCTGTTCCACAGGTTCGCGTGGTGCGATACGATGCGATCAGCGGTAAAGGGATTGGAAAAAGACCCGATCCAGCCGATGTTTTCAGCCGCCGCGAGATAGCTGTAACCGGCATCGTTCATCCGCGCGAAGGGCGTGGTGCCCGTGTTTGGATTGTTATGGGCAAAAAAGTTCTGCGCCAACATGTCGTTGGAATGCCCTTGGGCAGAGGCATCCAGCTCTGGGATAATCGCCAAGGGCTGACTGTCCTGCGCCGACACGCCGTTTCCAATCGACGTGCCTTGCCGGTTCGCTTCCGCGCTTGGATTAGCGCGGGCGCGATTGACCAGCTCCAATTGCAACTGTTCCCAGTCGCTGGGGCCAACAAAACTTGAACTGGCGAGAACACTCGCCTTCTGTGTGAGGGTGGGCAACGATACGCTCCCTAAAAAAAAGCAACAAACACCAAAAAACTAAAGAAGGTGTGCTCTTAGAAGGGGACTCAATTGCGGATAAATATGGACAAATTTACGGAGTCTGTATGTATTGGCGGAATCCGGCCAAATCCGTAAATTTTACGTTAATTTATAAGGCTAAAGCGCTGCGGCCAGCCGGGTGCCTTGGTCGATCGCGCGCTTGGCATCAAGCTCTGCCGCCACATCAGCGCCACCAATGACGTGGATTTTACTTGGATCAAGCGCTGCCAGATCGGGCTGAAACGGGACTTGCCCGGCACAGAGCACAATCGTATCTGCCTCGATCAGCCGGGGGTTTTCGCGCGCTTTCCCGTCAGACACCCATAAGCCTTCGGGGGTGATCCGTTCATAGTTCACACCGCCCTGCATCTGTACGCCTTTCATATTCAGCGCCGCTCGGTGGATCCATCCGGTTGTTTTGCCCAGCCCTTTGCCCAGCTTCTTGGCCTTGCGCTGCAACAGTGTGACCTGTCGTTTTGGCATGGTTGGGGCGGGTCCGTCTTTTGCCAGCCCCGCGCGCGCAAGGGCCGGGTCTGTGACCCCCCATTCGCGCATCCATTCATCCAAGTTTTCCGTAGCACTTTCCCCGTCTTCGGTCAGGAACTCGGCCACATCAAACCCGATGCCACCCGCGCCAATGATCACCACGCGGGTACCGACATCCATCTTCTTGTGCAGCACGTCTTTATAGCTCAGCACATGCGGCAGCTCTTGGCCTTCGATTTCAGGATTGCGTGGCGACACGCCAGTGGCCACGATCACCTGATCGAAGTCGGCTAGATCGTTAGCACTTGCCGCTTTGCCCAGACGCAGATCAATCGATGACAGGTCAAGCATCTGCTCGTAATAAGCCACCAAACCATGGAATTCTTCCTTGCCCGGAATAGTCTTGGCCATGTTCAACTGCCCGCCAATCCGATCCGCCGCTTCAAACAGCGTGACCTTATGACCCCGTTCATCTGCTGTTAGGGCTGCCGCCAAACCAGCAGGTCCGGCCCCGATCACGGCAATGTTCTGGGCCGCGTGCGTCGGCTCGATCATCAATTCAGTTTCATGGCAGGCACGGGGATTGACCAAACAGGTCGAAACTTTCAGCTGAAACGTGTGGTCCAAACAGGCTTGGTTACAGGCAATACAAGGTGCGATTTCGCGTCCACGTCCCGCGCGCGCTTTGGCCACGAAGTGACTATCCGCCAAAAAGGGGCGCGCCATGGACACCATGTCCGCCGCCCCATCTGCCAAAATGCTTTCGGCAACCTCTGGCGTGTTGATGCGGTTAGAGGCCACCACCGGGATCGTGACTTCAGGCTTTAGCTTCTTGGTCAGCCAGCTAAACGCGCCACGCGGTACGGATGTGGCAATCGTGGGGACACGGGCTTCGTGCCAGCCAATACCCGAATTGATGATGCTGGCCCCGGCCTCTTCAATCGCGCG
>CAZBBZ010000111.1:0-8286 GCA_964489925.1 uncultured Rhodobacterales bacterium | reverse complement strand
TCAAAGCTTTCTTTGATCTCTTCGTTGATTTCTTCGAGTGTCTCGACGCAGTCGGTGGAAAACGCAGGCGCGATGATCGCAATGTTTTTCTGACCCCCTTCCGCAAGCTCTGCCACATAGTCCACAGTCGCCGGGCCAACCCATTTTTCAGGTCCGAATTTCGACTGGAAGGTCGTCACAATATCCGTATCCGCCCAGCCAAGACGCTCTTTCAAGAGCCGCGTCGTTTTTTGGCACTGGCAATGATAGGGATCACCCGCCATCAAATAACGCTGCGGCACGCCGTGGTAACTGGCCACGAGGATATCTGGCCGCTTATCCAAACTGGCGTAGGCTTCTTCGACCGTGGCCGCGAGCGCGTCGATGTACGCTGGCTCGTCGAAATAGGCCGGCACCGTGCGCACGGCAGGTTGCCAGTTCATTTGCATCAAGGCGCGGAACGCTTGGTCATTGGCCGTGCCAGTCGTAGGGGCCGCGTATTGAGGGTACAGCGGGAAAAACACGATCCGCTCGCAACCCTTTTCGCGCAAACCATCAAGCACGGATTTGGTGGAGGGGTTGCCATAACGCATGGCGAAATCAACCTCGATTGCATCACCGTGTTGGGCTTTTAATATCTCGGCCAGGGCTTCGCATTGCGCGCGGGTGACGGTCAGCAAAGGGCTTTCGTCAAGCTCATTGTTCCAGATGCCGCGATAAGCTTCGCCACTGGAAAACGGGCGTTTGGTTAGAATAATCAGCTGCAAAAGCGGCTGCCAAAGCCATGGGGAGTAATCAATCACCCGACGATCCGACAGGAACTCACCCAAATAGCGGCGCATGGACCAATAATCAGTCGCATCCGGGGTGCCAAGGTTTGCGATTACAATCCCGGTTTTGCCCGGTCGAACGGGTGGGTGATCGCTAGGCGCATGGGCAAGACGGCCTTGGCCGGGTTGGTCTAACACGAATAAAGTCCCTGCATGAGTTTTTGGGTGCTGTTCAGCTTAGAAAGTAACTAACGCGCGGGCGCATACTGTCAATGGCAGGCAAGACTGGTCGTGAACTCACGGCTTTTCGCCCGCCGGAAGTTCCGGCACGCCCAGCGCGTCCGCAAGACGGGTTTTGGCGGACCCGGGGCGCAGCGGTTGTTGCTGATCTGGGCTTGGCGCCCAGCCCGATAGAAACACCAACTCGAAACTTGCCGTTATCCGCCCGTCCGGTGCGGGATAGTCGTTTTCATAAAGCTCTGCTGCTCTGGCGAATAAGGCGCGCGGCGGGATGCGCTTATCTTGGACGCTTAGCACATTGGTTTCGCCCATGGCGCGCAAGTCGCGCATTAAGTGAAAGGCGGTTTCATATGTCACGTTGAGAGGCATGCTATCTGCGACCGGCAAGGCAAAACCGGCCCGCTGTAACAACGCGCCGAGGTCGCGCAAGTCACCCATAGGCGCCACACGCGGCGCAACCCCGCCGCGCAATTCTGTTTCCGCACGGATCAACACATCGCGCAGCTCATAAAGGGTGCGCCCGCCAAGCATGACGCCAATAAAAAAGCCATCGGGTTGTAGCGCACGGCGACATTGGATCAGCTGACCCACCGGATCGTTTTGCGCGTGCAAGCTCAGAGCATGGACGACCAGATCATGGGCAGCTTCTTCTAACTCAAGCGTGTCAGCGGCAGGGGCGGTTTTGGTTTGCGGCCCCAGCGTAGCCCCCCAAGCGTCCCCCTGCCCGCCGATCAGCGCGGGGTGTTCAAACGCGCGCGTCAATTCCGTTAGGCGTTCGTTAACCTCGTCAGCCGCAAATGAATGGAGGAACGGCGCAAACCCCGCCGCATGCGCGCGCGACATGCGCAAGTCTCGCAAACGGTCATCAAAGGGTTTGGTCACGGGATGGCTCCGCTTTGGGCATACAAAAGGGATAGAAACTTGGCCTTAGAACATCGGGAAACAAAGGGGAATAGTCGCGCCACAACCAGTACATGGCCCGATAAATGGAGACGTATGTCGGATGTGGTCATTGACCAACTGTTCCCGCCGACCTGCGTGGCTTGCGATCAACCAACCGAAACACCCGTGGGGCTTTGTTCGGCCTGCTGGCGCGATACGTTTTTTCTAAGCGGGCATCTGTGCGATTGCTGTGGGGCGCCTTTGCAACAGGTTGATGAGCCGGGGTCCAAGGCGATTTGCGATAACTGCCTGCATCATCCACCCGCGTGGGATCAAGGGCGCTGTGTTAGTGCCTATGAAGGCGCAGGACGTCGCGCGGTGCTGGCGTTAAAACACTCGGATCGCACGGATCTGGCCCCGGCCTTGGCGCAATGGCTGTCCGGTGCGGTCGCACCGATTATGCAGGGCGATGAGGTGATTGTGCCTGTGCCTTTGCACCGCGTGCGTCTGTTGAAGCGGCGCTATAATCAAGCCGCCGAACTGGGGCGGGCGCTGGCGCGGCGGATCGGGATGGAATTTATGCCTAATGCCCTGTTGCGCACCATTCATACACCACCCCAAAAAGGCAAACGAGACGCGCGGTTTAGTGCGATGCAAGGCGCGTTTTCGTTAAACCCGCGACAGGCCCCTGCGTTAAAGGGGCGGCGCATTTTGTTGCTGGATGATGTGATCACAACTGGCGCGACCCTTTCGGCCTGCGCAGAAACCTTGCGCACCGCCGATCCTGCGGTTGTGAACGTATTGGCGCTTGCACGGGTGCTGCGGGATGCTTAACTGCTAAAGCAACTTCCCGGACACCAAATATGCGGAGCGAATAAATGCCAGCGGTGACACTCTATACGACCCCAATTTGTGGCTATTGCGCCGCTGCAAAGCGTTTGCTTGCCGGCAAGAACGTGGCGTTTACTGAAATCGATGTGATGCGTGATCCCGACCGCAAGACCGAAATGGTCCAGCGGGCAAACGGCGGACGCACCGTGCCGCAAATTTTCATCGACGATCTGCACGTTGGTGGCTTTGACGACATGAACGCCCTAGATCGTGCAGGCAAACTGGATGCATTACTGGGATTGTAGGCACCCACTTCTTGGGAATTAAATTCAACCCCTTGACGAAGGCCGCCCTTAATATCACAACTGTAAAGAGAGTTGTAAATATGAGGGCAAGCAATGCACACACAAAGTAGCGAAAGCCTTGCACAAGTATTGCTAAGAGAAATTTCGATCGTTGACGGTTTATCCCAAGCGAAACTTAAGAGTTCGCTACCAAAAGGCATGGAAGTTTCACATTTTTCTGTTCTCAATCACTTCGTAATGCGCGGAGGCGAAGAAACTCCGGCACAATTGGCCCAACGATTTCATGTGACCAAAGGGGCGATGACAAACACTTTGGCCCGTTTGGAAAAGGCAGGCTACGTGAATATTCGCCCTGATTGGGATGATGGACGACGCAAACAGGTCAGCATAAATGACGAGGGTACAGCCGCGTGTAATGAGGCGTTGCGCAAGGTGGAGCCGCTTTTAGATGCGATGTCCAAAGCCTTAGGCGAAGACCGTATCCGCACAGCAATTCCCCTGTTGCGCCAAATTCGCAGCCACTTTGATGATGAAGGTATTGATGGCGACAATCACGGCTAAAAGCATTTACCCAGCGGGTTTGGAAAATGCGGTCACGTAATTTACCGACAAATCTCGGCGCGACACAGACCAAGACCAGCCCAGCGGGTTAAATACAAAACCTGCACGATCCAGCTCGGTTAGCCCTGCTTTTTGCAGCATTTCAACCAGCTCGTCTGGAGTGATGAATTTTGACCACTCATGCGTGCCGCGAGGCAACCAGCGCATAATTACCTCGGCCCCAAAAATCGCCATCGCATAGCTTTTGGGGTTGCGATTGATCGTGCTGGTGATCGTCACGCCGCCCGGCTTAAGCAGGCTCGCACAGGCATCAAGGTAGGATTGCGGATCGGCGACATGTTCCACCACTTCCATATTCAACACCACATCAAACGTTTCGCCGGAAGCGGCCAAGTCTTCGGCCGTGGTTAGGCGATAGTCGATGTCTAAACCCATTTGTTGTGCGTGAAGCTGCGCCACCGGGATGTTCCGCTCTGCCGCATCTGCGCCCACGACCTCTGCCCCAAGGCGGGCCATTGGTTCGGCCAACAAGCCTCCCCCGCAGCCAATATCCAGCAAACGCAAGCCTTTGAGGGGCTGATCGCACGCGGGATCGCGTTCAAATTCCGCACAAATTTGCGTGATGATATAGTCCAAGCGACAGGGGTTAAGCATATGCAAAGGCTTAAATTTCCCGCTCGGATCCCACCATTCGGCGGCCATCGCTTCAAACTTAGCGATTTCACTTTCATCGACGGATGTTTGCGTGCTCATTGTAAACCCTTTATCAACCTGACAAATACATAGAACAAACGAACAGAGATAAAAGGCAGACATGCCTGAAAACCCACGCAATCACAGGCACGACCCGCAGCGCCGGGACAAAAGCGAGCTTTATCCGGCCAGCGAGCCGTATAAGCAGCACCTGTTTGATATGCCCGGTGGTCACCGCATTTATGTAGAGGAATGCGGCAACCCAAATGGGCAACCTGTGGTGATTTTGCATGGCGGCCCGGGCGGTGGATGCAGTCCGGGGATGCGACGGTTTTTTGATCCTGACTATTATCGCGTGGTCCTGTTCGATCAGCGTGGTTGTGGGCGCTCGGTGCCTAATGCCAGCGTTGAAAACAACACCACATGGGATTTGGTCGCGGATATTGAGCGCATTCGCGAGCGGCTGAACATTGATGACTGGATCGTGTTTGGCGGGTCATGGGGCGCGACACTTGCGGTGATCTATGGGCAAACGCACCCGGACCGCGTGTCGCATTTTGTACTGCGCGGTGTGTTTTTGATGAGCCAAGCGGAACTTGATTGGTTTTATGGCGGCGGCGCGGGACATTTCTTTCCCGAAGAATGGGCGCGTTTTGTGAACATGGTCCCCGAAGATGAGCGCGGCGATATGATCGCGGCTTATGCCAAACGGCTGTTCAGCGATGACGAGGCGGTGCAGACCAAATTTGCGCGCATCTGGGCGGGCTGGGAAGGCGCGCTTGCGAGCTTTCACAATCATTCACGCGCCTTGCCAAACGGCAATTATGCCCGTGCTTTTGCGCGACTGGAAAACTACTATTTCCAGAACCTTGGCTTTTTGCCCGAGGATCGGCATTTGCTGAATAACATGGATAAGATCGCCCATATCAAGGCGGTGATTGTGCAAGGGCGCTACGATATGATTTGCCCGCCGCGCACGGCCTATGAGCTGCATCAGGCTTGGCCAAATTCTAGGCTGGAAATTATCCCGTCTGACGGGCACGCGTTAAGCGAGCCGGGCATCAGTCAGGCCTTGGTGCGCCATATGGATCGGCTACGCGGCTAATGGCTTGAACCTCGTCGGGTTCGGTGCAGGCCTTTGACATATTTTTGCGCGATTTTATGGGTTATACTTTGTGTTCGAGTATTTTGTCCCCGCCCCCCTGATTTAACACCGGACCTTTCAGATGCGCCGTTTCATCGTATTTTTGTTGCTTATTTTAGCCCCCATTGGCGCAAGCGCTCAACAAGGGCGTGCTCAACTTAGCCAAGCACCCGCACCGGATTGGGTTTTACCCATAGATACCGATTGGCAAGTGTTTCCGATGGGGCGCGATCAAGCGAGCGAGTATTTACTGGTGGATCGCCAAAGCCGCGCAAATGATGATCTCTTTGCGCGATATAATCGCTATGCGCGTCGTTTGAATACGTCAGATGCGCTGGAAGACAACGCTGACATCACGGTGGATTTTAACCCAAGGTTTCAGAGCGTCGTGTTTCACCGCATTGACGTTATTCGCGATGGCCAAGTGATGGACCAACTGGACCTTAACCAGATCGAGCTTTACCGGGTGGAAAATGACCGCGACCGCTTGATTTTCAACCGCGATTTGCAAGCGGCGGTTTTCTTGCAAGGCCTTAAGGTCGGGGATATTCTGGACTACGCCTATACGGTGCATGGCAAAGACACGTCGCTGGGGCCGCATTTTTCGGTTTATATGCAACATCAGTATGGCGTGCCGGTGCGCTATGCCCGCCACAGTTTTTTGGTGCCAGCGGACCGCCATGTGACCCATCAAACGCGGCTTGATGCGCCCGCGCCCGCAACCGAAGCGGTTGATGGATTTACGCGATATTATTGGGAGGCAGAACATATCCCAGCCAAATCCGTGGAGGGCAACATCCCCCGTGGTCATCACGCCTATCCGATGAATGTACTTACCAGCTTTGCGGATTGGGCCGAAGTGGGCGCGCATTTTGCCGCTGATTACCGTGCGGACACAAACAGCGACGCGATTAAAGCTATCGCAGGCGAAATTGCTGCGCGGCATAGCGACAAGCCAGCGCAAATTCGCGACGCACTTGGGTATGTCCAGCGCGAGATTCGTTATTTGGGCGTTGATATCGGGCAAGGTGGCTATGTGCCCCGCCCGGTGGAACAGATCCTGCAAAGCCGCTTTGGAGATTGCAAAGATATGGTGATGCTGCTGACAACGCTCTTGGGCGAACTTGGCGTTGATGCGGTGCCGCTGCTTGTGAATTCGGACTATCGCGGCAAGATCGACACCATCCCACCAAGCCATAGTGCTTTTGACCATGTGGTGGCTTTGATCAATTTTCGTGGTGCGCAATATGTGCTGGACCCGACACGGGGTGAACAGCTGGGCACGCTTGAAACCTTGCAACAAGGGGATTTCCAAAAAGGTGTGGTCATCAGCCCCGATGGGCCGGGCATGATCGACGTAGAACTGCGCCATCCGCCATATTATTTGGACGTGCATGACACCTATTTCATTAAGCGCGCCAGCGACCGGGTGACATTTGTCAGCACCATCAATTTTTATATGAAGTCCGCCGATAATTTTGCGCGTTGGTACCGCAACGAAGGCGTATCTGCGGTCAAAAAGGAATACATCAGTTACTACGAGAATATTTTTGATCACGTCGAGATGACGAAACCTCTTGATGTGCAGATGTTCGAGGATGAGGGTCGCGTGCAAGTGACCGCAACATTCGAAATCACAGAACCTTGGAACGACGACGAATACACCAATGGGGGGCGAGGTCTGCAGGTTTACCCCTACGATTTGCTAGAC
Organism: uncultured Rhodobacterales bacterium; assembly: GCA_964489925.1. Lineage (GTDB taxonomy): Bacteria > Pseudomonadota > Alphaproteobacteria > Rhodobacterales > Rhodobacteraceae > CAYLLD01. The sequence goes on along the minus strand of CAZBBZ010000111.1, from coordinate 1,170 downwards.
TATTTGCCCGATTATGAAGGCGGTTCGCGCGATGCACCTTTCGCGATCAAAGCGCCTATTCGCGTGCGCCATCAAATCAGCTTTTCCAGCGATGTTAAGCTAGAGGCCAGCCGATTTTCTGTGAACAAAGAACACGCAGCACTTTCGTTTTCGGTGAAAACCAAACTGCGTGGGTCCAATGTTACGCGCACGTTTATCTACGAAACAAAATCCGATCGTATCCTGCCTGAAGATTTCAAAGCGACGATGAAAACGATCCGCGCGGCCAGCCGAACAAGGGGACTTTACGCAGAACATGCGCTCGATTGGTCGGACACATTGGAAAACTGGATGAACGAGTTACCCGCGAACATGCCGTCAAAGTAAACGCAGCCGCGTACAATGTTTCACACAATCGGCTAGTCTTTTGACAAGCCCTAACAATGCCGTAAGGTACCCCTACTGTTTGGACGAGGGGACCTTACGTTTTGAATTCAGTTTTAGGGATTGTGATCCAGCGACTTGCGTTCGGACTGGTCACCCTTTTCGTCGTCTCGCTACTGATATTTCTGGCGGTTAATCAGCTTCCCGGCGATTTTGCGCAATCTATCCTAGGCCAAGGGGCGACGCCCGAAGCGGTCACCGCCATTCGCGAACAAATCGGTTTGGATAAGCCCGCCGTGACCCGCTATCTTAGCTGGCTGGGTGGGGCGATTACTGGCGATTTCGGCACGTCCTTTAGCCAGTTGAACTTTCAAAGCAACTTGGGCGGCACACAGCTGACCACGGTGGCGGATCAGCTGAAGCCGCGGTTCTTTAACACGCTGTTTTTAGCGGGTGTGGCTGCGGCGATTGCCGTGCCGCTGTCGCTGACGATTGGTATTTTAGCAGCCCTTTACCGGAACTCTTGGTTTGATCGGGCGGCGAATGTGGCGACGCTATCCTCGATTTCATCCCCCGAATTTTTCGTAGCCTACATTTTGATTCTGATTTTCGCGGTGCTGAACCCGATTTTCCCATCGCTGTCCAACGTTTACCCGGACATGAGTTTTGGGGAGCGGTTGAACGCGACGATCCTGCCAGCCCTCGTGCTGACCCTTGTGGTCACTGCGCATATGATGCGCATGACGCGGGCAGCGATTATTAACCTACTTGCCAGCCCTTACATTGAAATGGCGCGGCTAAAGGGCG
>CAZBBZ010000110.1:1608-8373 GCA_964489925.1 uncultured Rhodobacterales bacterium | reverse complement strand
CGCGCTTCCATCATTGCGTAGAAATCTTTCAACCGCTTGCCGCGCTCATCCTTGAATGTGCCATTTCCTTTGATGCTGGCCATCCGGTCAATGCGGAACGCGCGAAAATCGTCGCGCAGTTCGCACCAAGCAATCGTTGTCCAAACGTTGCCCCAGAACCAAAGCCCCAAGGGGCGCACCGTGCGCACAGATGCGCGTCCGGTTTTGTCTTCGTAGTCAAAAGTTATGCGCGCGCGGGCCTCTATATGGTGTTCCATTTCGTCCAACGTGGCGCGCAGCTCTGCGGTCATGCCCGGTGCGAAGGCGTGGATTTCCAAAGCCTCGGCCCGTTTGCGTTCGGGCTCTGGCAGAACTGCGTTGATCTTTACCAGCGCTTCTTCGGCCCCGCGCGCCATGCCTGCACCGCCCCAAGCGCGGATCAAGCGCGCACCCGCCACAAGGGCGACGATTTCATCTCTGGTGAACATCAAAGGCGGCAGGTCGTAGCCTTCCTCCATCACATAGCCGAACCCGGCTTCACCATCGATGGGCACGCCGGTGGATTGCAGATCCGCAATGTCGCGGTAGATCGTGCGCTCGGAGACTTCCAAACGCTCCGCCAAACTAGCCGCTGTGGTCAGCCGACCGCCCCGCAAATACTGTACGATTTGAAACAGGCGGTCGGCGCGACGCAATTTAAGCGGCCTCGAACAGACCGATGGAGTTGCCATCGGGGTCGATTGTGTAAGTAAAGCGGCCAAAGGGCATCGCGATGGGGGGCGACACCACTTTGCCACCCGCAGGTTCTACGCGCGCCATCGCATCTTCTAGCGATCCTTCGACGGCCATATGCACGGTCGCGCCTTGGCCGTTGCTGCCGGGGTCGCCTTCGTAAAGATGGCCGGAAATGCCCGTGGCGTAGTCCTGTACTTTGAACATGGCGGTTTTGTTTGGCCCCATATCGTTGATTTCACATTCGATCCCTAGCACGTCTTGGTAATATTTGATCGCGTCATCCAAGTTGCGCACTGGAATTTCCGTCCAGACGACGAAGTGTTGTGGTTGCTGTGTCATGTGACTTGCTCCTGTCATGTCAGTGTTTCGATGGAGCCTTTGTTGCACAGCCCTACTGACAGCGTGGTGTCAGGAGGATTTCATGGGGTTGAGAAAATTTCAATCGCGGGCCTTGTCCATAAGTTCGCGGATTTTTTGCAGCTCTGGCAGGGCGGCCTTGAACGGCTTAAGCCCGGCAGCGTCTAGGACCGGGCTCATTTCAGCCGCGCGTTTTTGCAAAACCTCGGCCACGAAAGGTCCGGCATGGGGCGTTGCGGTCACAAGTTTTGAGCGTCCGTCCGTAGGGTTGGGACCAAGGGCGACGAGTTGTGCGGATTCCAGCACCGCTAAGGAATGGGTCATGGATGTTTTTGGCACCTGAAACGCTTTTGCAAGTTGCAGCGGCGTTTCCCCGTCAGGGCGGCGCAATAAATGGCCCAATATTGCAAATTGCGTCGCTGTCATGGTGCCGGGCAGGTGGCGTTCCAGCCCGGAGCGAGACAGTTGGCTTAGGATGCCGATTTCGGTAAAAAATCGGTAGACCAACTGCGTATTTTCGTCAGGTTCATCCATTCAGTAACCGTGTGTCTAAGGGCCAGCGCGGCGTGGGCTGTGAGGTTTGCCCGACGCCCAAGCGCCCCAACATTTGCACCGTATGACCGGGCTTCGCAAGAAGCGCATGAGCGCTTTTATACTGCTCCGCCATTTCAGGATATTCCTGCAATGCCTGGCTGATCGGGTGCAGGCCAAGACCAAGAGCGGTGGTCGCAAGGTTCAGCCGCAGCCAGTCGCGCCCGGCGGCGATTTGGTCTGCGCGGGTGTTGGTTTCCGTGGTCAGAACGCTGTAAGCAGGCGTGGCAAGCATCGTGGTTTGATAGCCGTCCATGACCGATTGAAACGTAGAGCTTTCGGTGTCCATCAGCGCTTTTTCACCCAGCAGCCCAAGATTGCGCAGGGCATCAAGCATGGGCGCGCGCATGTCCAGCCCGTCGGGATTGGCGTTGATTTCCGCCTTGCCGATGCGCATCAAATCGACGCTTTCTTTCAGGGTATGGGGCGTGAATGTCTCGATCTTGAACGCCTCCCAAGTCAGGTCTTGCAGGGTTTTGACCGTTGGGGCGTCAGTAATGATCGTGGCATGGGCGCTTAGGGTTTCGATTTGGGCGTCGTTCAGCGGTGTGGGGTCGTAGGGTGTTTTGGTGGAGCGTCGATTAAGAATATGGGCCGCCAAAGGATCAGGTGTGGCACCTTTTGTCAGGCGCGCGGTAAAGATTGGACCGTCATCGCCTTCGGGTAGAATATCCAGATCAACCGCATATCCATCTGCTGATGCTGCAATGACCATCTGTTCGGTAAAGCAGCCCAAGCCAATGAAAAGCTGGCGGTGAAACGGATCGGTTTGGGGCAAGTCACGCGTTATATCCCGGTAAAGCGTGATCTCATCGCTGCCTCGCAAATCGACCAACCAAGGCTGGCGATTATGCGGGTTTGGCGCCAAAAGCGCATGGGCCAGCGCGCGTTTGCGCGGGTCGGTGTAGCTGGTGGTCGAAGACCAAGGGGCAAGCGCTTTGGTGGGGGTGCGTGTGGTTAGGAAGGCTCCGGTTCCGGCAGCGGCAAGGATCGTGCCGCCACCGAAGATTTTGAGAATATTTCTGCGTGTGGACAAAGGTCAGGCTCCAAAACTAAACTAGTGCGATATCGTATTAATATAGTACGATGTCGTATCAGTCAAGACCACAGCTGTGGCGTCGAGCTTGTGTTTTTGGTTTTTGGAAAAGCAGATTTGGCGTTAATCGCGTCTGATTGTGCCTGTGACAGCGGCCGCGCCAAGTGCGGTGATAATCCAGCCAAGAGTTTTAACAATTGGTAACGCCCAGTGCGCTATGATCCCGGCGGTCCCGCGGCTGGTGGACGGCCCCCATGTGGTTTCCTGGCCAATGTTGATCAGCGGGACCACCACGTCAAAAGCGTAAAGCAAGGGGCGCAAGGTTTCATAGTCTTTGCCCGGTGCGTCGATTGCTGCCCAGTTGGTTCCCGCGTGTTCCATTGGGGCATATGTTTCTTGCCAGTCTGACGACATTAAAACCGGGGCGGCAGTTGGTGTCATCGCGCCAGTTTTGGTCACATAGAAAATACCCGCCCATGTAGCGGCGATTAGGACCAATCCAGCGATCAAAGCGCGCTCGGGAAAATAGCCATAGCCGACCACGATCCGCATAATTTCATCGCTTACGCGTTTGATTGCGCGGCGTCCTGGTAACATGGTTTTGCGTTGTTGCGCGCGGATGCCGTTTTCCATACGCCGCAAAACGCGGGCGCGGTCGATGCGGTGGCCAATGTCGCCGAACACTTTGGCCAGTTGCTGATACGGCTGGGGCTTAAAGTCGGTGGATTTATTCTTGGCCAACCAGCCAAGGCGCGCATCCACATCCGTATTTTGCATGATGCGGTTATAGGTAAAGCCGTCCAAGCGCAGGTCATCGGGCCAGCTTTCGGGCTTATCCTCTAGCATGTCCACATGCAGGCCGCGCAGGTCCACGGTGCCGGCGGTAACATCCACATCCCACCACATCAGCGATGTGGAAATTTCCGTTTCAAACAGCGACAGCGCGTTGCCGTGGGGATTGTTCAGGGTGGCATCATTGAACACGAGCCGCTCGAAATTTGCGCCATTCAGATCGATCTCTCCAACGGCGGTAAAGCCGTCGATGACAAAGACATCACCGTTGATGCGCAGGCTTTGCCCGTTAAACGCCTTGCCGTTTGCATGGTGCATGAGCGCGCTGGCCAAGTTGAGCTGGCCGCCGATGGTGGCGCCCAAAAAGTCGACTTTGCCGTTTGATTGGAAGCCTTCGCTTAGAAAGACGTTGCCTTTGATGGTGGCACTTTGCGCGAAGATTTCGCTGACGCTGCATCGTTTTAGGGACAGCTCTATGAGTTCAGCAAGCCCGCAAGTGAGCCCGTTTGGGATGGCGCAACCGTCAAGGCGCAAACGCAGAGCGCTTTTGCAGAAATCGAGGTTGATTTCGCCGTCGATCCAAGCGCCTTCGATGCGCACCCCGCGTTCGTGGCTTGGGTGTGTGTCGCACCCGCCAAGCATCATATAGCGGATCAGCCCGGCGCGCACGCGGGTGGTGTCGGTCATCTCGGACGGGAGCGTATCGCCGATTTTGGCAGCATCGCCATTGCCGCAGGTTTCCAGCACGATTTTTTCCGCCGCCGATAGGGGGCCGAGGTCTTGGATCCTGCGGGGATATTGCTCGTTCGTCATGGAGCGCGAGGCTAGTGGAAGCTTGCGCGGATGTGAACCTAGATAGGGATTGGAGCGTTAACGAATTTGGGCTGAAGGGTTAACAAAGTCTTAAAAGAGGTGCCAAATCTGTCAAAACGACGGTGAAATGGGCTGAAAATCGTTGTAAGTATTTGTTTAATATGAGCTTTTATCGAAAAGCCAAGAGACACATCCCGTACACAACCTGTACACATCCCGTACAGCACTTGTTGGTGTTTTATTAACAAACCCTTACCAGAGTAATTAACGCTATGACCGCATTCGCCTTGCGGCGAAACCGCTTGTACGCATCGGGTTCAGCAGTTTTCCGTTTTTGCGAACGCTCCATTAACCAATTCCATCTACGTTAGGATTAATCGTCATCAATTTATCAACGAAAGGTTAAGAATTTCTGCGTTGCGCGCCTTCAAGACCGCCTTGATGACGCCTCGCCCCTCTTGCAGAGCTGAAAATCGCTCCCCATTTATAGGTCAACAAGGGTTTGTGCCGTAAGATCGGGCGAGCCCATGAACCAAGGTTTGCCAAGTGCAGCGCCGACACGGGCTGCAAAGCGGCAGAACGCTTAAAAGAGGAGAGAGTTCATGGACTATGAAAAGTTCACCGAACGGGCGCGGGGATTTATTCAGGCCGCGCAAACGATTGCTCTGCGTGAAGGGCATCAGCAGTTTTTGCCAGATCATATTTTGAAGGCGCTTTTGGATGATTCCGAAGGCATGGCTGCGAATTTGATTAAGGCAGCTGGCGGTGATCCGGCGCGGGTGATCGAAGCTAATGACGCGACCTTGGCGAAATTGCCCAGCGTGTCAGGTGCGGGCGATCAAATTTATATGGACGGCAAGACGGCGAAAGTCTTGGACCAAGCCGCGCAGCTGGCCAAAAAAGCGGGCGATAGTTTTGTGCCGGTGGAACGTTTGCTGACCGCGCTTGCAATTACGAAGTCGGACGCAGCAAAAGCTTTGTCCAGTGGCGGCGTGAATGCGCAATCCCTGAACGCGGCCATTAACAATGTACGCAAGGGGCGCACCGCAGATAGCGCCACGGCGGAAGAAGGCTATGACGCGCTGAAAAAATACGCGCATGACCTGACCGAAGCGGCGCGGGCGGGCAAGATTGACCCGATCATTGGTCGGGACGAAGAAATTCGCCGCGCCATGCAGGTGCTGTCGCGGCGCTCGAAAAATAACCCGGTGCTGATTGGTGAACCCGGCGTTGGTAAGACGGCGATTGCCGAAGGTATGGCGTTAAGGATTGTGAATGGTGATGTGCCGGAAAGTCTGGCGCGGAAAACCTTGATGAGCCTTGATATGGGCGCGTTGATTGCGGGCGCGAAATATCGCGGTGAGTTTGAGGAACGCTTGAAGGCGGTTCTGACCGAGGTGACGCAAGCCGCGGGCGAGATCATTTTGTTCATTGATGAGATGCACACGATCGTTGGGGCAGGGGCGTCCGAAGGCTCGATGGATGCAAGCAATTTACTGAAACCAGCGCTGGCGCGGGGCGAGTTGCATTGCATTGGTGCTACGACCTTGGACGAATACCGCAAACATGTGGAAAAGGACGCGGCTTTGGCGCGTCGGTTCCAGCCGGTGTTTATTCAAGAGCCGACGGTTGAGGATACGATTTCGATTCTGCGCGGTATCAAAGAAAAATACGAGCTGCATCACGGCATTCGGATTACGGACCGCGCCTTGGTATCGGCGGCAACGCTATCTAATCGGTACATCACAGATCGGTTTCTGCCCGATAAGGCGATTGATCTGATGGACGAGGCGGCTTCGCGTCTGCGAATGGAAGTGGAAAGCAAACCCGAAGCCTTGGACGCTTTGGATCGCGACTTGATGCAAAAGCAGATCGAGGTGGAAGCGTTGAAATCCGAGCGGGATGCAGCGTCGCGTGAGCGTTTGGCCGTCTTGGAAAAAGAAGTGTCCGAGCTGAGCCAGAAGTCATCCGAGATGACCGCGAAATGGCAGGCAGAGCGGGACAAGCTGGCCGGAGCCACGGGCCTGAAGGAAGAATTGGACCGCGCGCGGGCCGATTTGGAAACCGCGAAACGTATGGGCGATTTGGGCCGGGCGGGGGAGCTGTCTTATGGCGTGATCCCTGAGCTGGAGCGCAAACTTGGCGACGGGGAAACCGTGGCCGAGGGGCGGATGGTCGATGAGGCGGTGACGCCAGAACATATCGCCAGCGTGGTTGAGCGTTGGACCGGGGTTCCTGTCGACAAATTGCTTGAGGGCCAGAAAGAAAAGCTGCTGAAAATGGAAGCGGCGCTGGGCGAGCGGGTGATTGGCCAAAGCGAAGCGGTTGAGGCGGTGTCCAACGCGGTGCGCCGGGCGCGCGCGGGGCTGTCGGATCCGAACCGGCCGATGGGGTCGTTCCTGTTTTTGGGGCCAACGGGTGTCGGGAAAACCGAACTGACCAAGGCTCTGGCGGAGTTTTTG
>CAZBBZ010000110.1:0-1598 GCA_964489925.1 uncultured Rhodobacterales bacterium | reverse complement strand
TGATGATATGAGTTTGTTGTGTTGTTTTTTAGAGTTTTTGTTTGATGACGACAGTGCGATGGTGCGCATTGATATGTCCGAATTCATGGAAAAACATTCGGTCGCGCGGCTGATCGGCGCGCCTCCGGGCTATGTTGGCTATGACGAGGGCGGCACGCTGACCGAAGCGGTGCGGCGGCGCCCTTATCAGGTGGTCTTGTTTGACGAGGTCGAAAAGGCGCATTCCGATGTGTTCAACGTGATGTTGCAGGTCTTGGATGACGGGCGGCTGACCGACGGGCAGGGGCGTGTGGTCGATTTCAAAAACACGCTGATTATCATGACGTCTAATCTGGGGGCGCAAGCGCTGACGCTGCTGCCCGAAGGCGCGAGTTCCGAGGACGCGCGGGAAGAAGTGATGGACGCGGTGCGCGGGCATTTCCGGCCCGAGCTTCTGAACCGATTGGATGAAATCGTGCTGTTTGATCGGCTAAGCCGCGGGGATATGGACGGGATCGTGACCATTCAGTTGGGGCAACTCGAAGGACGGTTAGCCGCGCGCAATATTGCGCTGGAACTGGATGCCGACGCGCTGACTTGGCTGGCGGATGAAGGCTATGACCCGGTGTTTGGGGCGCGGCCGTTAAAGCGGGTGATCCAAAAGGCGCTGCAAGACCAGTTGGCGGAAATGCTGCTGGCGGGTGATGTGCTGGATGGGGCGAGTGTGAAGGTGACGGTTGGACCGGATGGTCTGCTGATCGGGGACCGGGTTGGCAAACCGGCTCGCAAACGAGGCAAACCGCCCGCAGAGGCGACGGTTCATTGATGATAGCGGGGCGGCTGGGGAGACTTGGCCGCCCTTTTCTTTTGTGGCGGGCATGTTGGCTAAGCCCATAGTGCGCCGCAAAGCGGTGGGCGGCAGGATTTTAGGTATTTTTAGCAAGAGGAAGATGGTGGGGTGGTATGAAACGGTTGGTTTTGGGGGCTTAGTTTTGGGGTGCTTGGCCTTTGCGTTTCCCTGTGCGGGTTAGGGGTGGTGATTATGCCATTACGCTTGTGTCGATGATTTCAAAGAAAACCGCAAAGCTGTAGAACAGCCAGATCACGAATTGGATTAGGTAATGCCCGTATTGCCATAGGGCCATGGCGGCGAGAAGGGGCATAAAAACCGTCATTGTGCGCACGCAGCTTAGTTGCATGCGGCCCCAGCGGCCAGCGACTTTGTCGGTTTCATCGTGCTTGTCGCTGCCCGCCTCTAGGTTGGCGATGATGCGCGTCGTCCAGCGGTCAAAACCAAGGGTGTAGGTCGAGGTCAGGGCGATAAAGCCGTGCAGGCAGGTGGGGATCAGGGTTGAGAACATCATGATGAACAGCCACCAGTGTTTGTCCCAGTCTTTGTCCGGGCCGTGCAGGTCGGCGAACAGGCGGGTGAGGTCCAAGAGCGGTACGTCGTTTCGCGGGCGGACGTGGTGGATGAGCAGCAGCAGGGTGAGGCCGAGGATAAAGAACAGGGTGATCGCGGCGGAGATGTCGATCAGGGCGGACCAGTAGAAGCTTTTGTTGGAGTTTACCCCCCAGCGCAGCGAAGCGCGGGTGATGCCGGAGGACCAATAGTCGAA
>CAZBBZ010000109.1:2216-8374 GCA_964489925.1 uncultured Rhodobacterales bacterium | reverse complement strand
TTCAAAACCCGCCCGTTTGAGCTTGTTTTACAAGAGGTTCGCGAGTTTTTTGCCATTCACAAAGCTGAAGGTACCTACCCAGGTGGCGTTCACTTTGAAATGACAGGCCAGGACGTGACGGAGTGCACAGGTGGCCTAAGAGCCGTGCGTGACGAAGACCTGAACTTGCGGTATCACACAGCTTGTGATCCGCGCCTGAACGCGGCCCAAGCGTTGGAACTGGCGTTTCTAGTTTCAGAGGAGCTTGATACGCGACACATGGAAGCACGCGCGGCAAGCTAAGCATATGACTGGTTTTATCGTTCTTACGTCCGCGGCAAAGGTCGCGGACGGTTTGGTTGACACAGTGTCAAGCGCGCTTCCAGAGGCGGGCGCCCCCAATCGGCTTGATTCCTGTGCTGTAGAAATCCCGGTTGCGGGCTTTGTTGACACCCTGCAAGCCGTGCCGCCCCTTGAGGGCGTTGACGTGAACTATATCGCCGCCGCGCAGCGTAAGCCGGGCTTGTTTCTGGCCGATATGGACAGCACCATGATCACCGTGGAATGTATCGACGAGCTTGCGGATTTTGCAGGTGTCAAAGATCATGTAGCGGACATCACAGAACGTGCCATGCGCGGTGAGATTGGGTTTGAAGGCGCGCTGAATGAGCGGGTCGCGCTGCTAAAAGGCGTGACGAACGCCCATATCGAGACGTGTTTTCAAGAACGTGTGACCCTAACCCCCGGTGCCGAGGCGCTCGTTAAAACTCTGGAAATGAATGGCGTGTATACAGCGCTGGTGTCTGGTGGTTTTACGGTGTTCACGTCCCGTATTGCCGACATCTGCGGGTTTTCCATGAACCACGCGAATACGCTTTTGTTTGATGGGGATGTGCTTTCTGGCAAAGTTGGCACGCCGATTGTGGATGCCAATACTAAGCTTGAAACGCTTGAACGGTTGGCCCGTGACAAAGACATCTCGCGCGATTGCATTATTGCGATCGGGGATGGGGCGAATGACGCCCCAATGATTAAGGCTGCGGGTTTGGGGATCGCATTTCATGCCAAGCCCTTGCTGAAAGCGGCGGCAGATGTGCGTTTGGATCATTCTGATCTGACGGGCGTGCTTGGTCTTCTTGGAATTCCAAGCGGTAACTGGGCGCATTAGTTTTACGAACACTCTGAAACATTAAAAAACCCCGTCAGTAAGCGGGGCTTTTCGTATTGTTCAAAACTGGCAAAGGCTATTCGTCGTTGCTGATAAGCCGCAAATGTCCGCGTTTACGTTCCGTGGTTTCACCCGATGCACCGTTTGCACCACCGTCAATGGCGCTAAACCGGGGCGGTGTGATTTCTGCCGGGGAAGGCGCGAAGCTTGCGCGGCGCGCTTCGCCAAACCCAAGGTTCGGGCGAATGTCTTCCCGTTGGGAAAATTCGATCCGGTCGTGTTTTTTCTGGGTAATGCGGAAGCGCACAGGCGCTTCGTAATTCGCGCCACTGTCTGAAATACACCCAAGGATCCGTGTGATTTCACCAAAATCGCTACGCAGCGGCATCAGCAACAACTGCGCGGTGCCAATGTTGCCGTGATAATCAATGGTTTCCAGCGTAAATTCGACAACAGAGGTGTTTTTCACAACGTCCAAAACCGCGGCATCCAGATGATCGCGATCCTCTGGCATCATAAAGGCCCGCGGGTTCATGCCGCGCACTTCCATACCCATCATTTCGCAAAGCTTCATGCCCGCCAAACGCACACGAATGTTTTCTTCGCCGATGATTTCAAGAATGAAGACATTTTCCAGCGCATGCTCAAACTGGCGCGGATCAATTTCCGAGCGATAAGGGGCCACGCGACCGGCGCGCAGTTTTTCCCAATACTGTTTCAAGCTATCTATAATCGGGTCGTTCATTCGGGTTCCGATTTGAGTCAACTTTTTGTCGCGACCACCACCCGTGATATCGCCATTCCAACCGCTTGTCATTAGTCACCCCACCCGAGTACACACAAAATACGAGAACATTCCTGATTTCGGAAAATTCGAGATAAACCTAACAGGGATAATCTAAAAAAGCAGCAATAATTATTTGCTAAGATTAATGACGGGAATGAGGCAGAGGTTTTGGCGCTACACTCAATGACGGGATATGCTTCGCAATCTGGCGAAGAAAATGGGGTCCAATGGGACTGGGAAATTCGCAGTGTAAACGCCAAAGGCTTGGATATTCGGGCGCGTTTGCCCGATGGAGCAGACGCCTTGGACCCGCTTTTTCGCAAAGCGATTGCCAAGTCTATGTCGCGGGGAAACATATCCATTTCTTTGAAAGTCGTTAAAAAACAACAGGCTAAAGAAACGTCATTGAACCCTGATGTGTTGCAGGCGTCTTTGTCACACCTTAGCTTTATTAGCGACGCTGCGGACAAGTTCGGCCTTAAACTTCGCGATCCCAGCGCGGCGGATATTTTGTCACTTCCGGGCATTTTGGAAATGAATTCGTCTGCCACAATTCCCGATGCGTGCGGGGCGCAAATTGGCGATCTTGTGGCCGCGCTGGTGAAAATGCGCGCGGTTGAAGGGGCGGCTTTGGGGGCGATTCTAAGTGAACAACTGAATCGTGTGGAATTAAATCTTGTGCAAGCGGCCAAAACCGCAGAGGCGCGCTTGGCCAAACAGGGCGATCTGTTGCAGGAAAAATTGGCGGCTCTTTTGGATGCTTCCGCCCCGATTGAGCCGGATCGTTTGGCCCAAGAACTGGCGATTTTGTCGGTGAAGGCGGATGTGACCGAAGAAATCGATCGTCTGTACGCACATGTGGCGGCGGCGCGCGATTTAATCGCAAGGGGCGGCCCGATGGGGCGCAAGCTTGATTTTCTGATGCAGGAATTCAACCGCGAGGCAAATACCCTATGTTCCAAGTCCGGCTCCACTGAGCTGACGACAATCGGGATGGAACTTAAGGTGATAATAGAGCAAATGCGCGAGCAAGTTCAGAATCTGGAGTGATGATGAAACAGCGCGGCCTTCTTCTTATTCTTTCCTCCCCGTCGGGGGCGGGCAAAACCACGCTTGCGCGTCGGATGCAGGCGAAATTTTCGCAGATGGAATTTTCCGTATCCGCCACAACGCGCGGCCCGCGTCCCGGTGAAGCCGAGGGGCGCGAGTATTTTTTCAAATCGCGCGATGACTTTCAGGACATGGCCGCCAAGGGCGAGTTGTTGGAACATGCGGAGGTGTTTGGCAATCTTTACGGCACCCCCCGCGCGCCCGTTGTGGCTGCGATGGAAGCTGGGCGTGACGTGATTTTTGATGTGGATTGGCAGGGCGGGCAGCTGTTGCGCGCCTCGGACTTGGCGCAATTTGTGGTCTCGGTCTTTGTGTTGCCCCCCTCGATTGCAGCATTGGAGGCGCGTTTGACTGCGCGCGGCCAAGATCAGGCCGATATTATTGCGCGCCGCATGCAGCAATCGCGCAGCGAGATTTCGCACTGGGATGAATACGACTATGTGCTCGTCAACGATGATCTGGACCGCTGCACGCAAGACCTTGCAACTATTCTTGAAGCAGAACGTTTGCGCAAGCTGCGCCAACCCGGTTTGGTCGATCACGTTGGAGTTTTGAATGCCGAATTTGCAGCGCGCGATCCCGACAAGGACGGTACCGCTTAAAAATCAACGCGGATGTTCACGCCGCCGTCGCGCGTGGTTTTCTTTAGCCGTCCCCCAAGCCGTGCGAGCGATACTTGGGCCACCGAAAAATGCACATTGGATGAGGCAGGCGCTTCGACTTGCTCGCCATGTTCCAGCGCCGCCCAATGCCCTTCGTTGCAGGTCAGGCGCGTCCCCGATCCATCAACCACCCATGTGGCCCCATCGCGGGTCACGCGACATTCCCCGCCCAAGGGCAGGCTGGATTCAACGCATTGCACCAAAAGGAACATCAGTTTCACCTGCGCACGGTAAAGCGGGTCGTCTTTCACCTGCCAGCGCGCACGAAAGCGCCCGACCGAATACATCGCATCCAAAATTTTCGCCGCCAAATCCGTCGGCAATTCTGATTCCGCCCGTGCATCCCCATAAGCGACCCGGAAAAACCCAAGCTTTGCATTCGCGCTGGCCACGCTGTCATTGATCAGCCCGATTTCAGGGCCAGCCGCTTGATTAAGCTCGACCAATAGTTCCAAACCGTTGGAAATCGCCCCAATCGGGTTAATTAGATCATGGCAGATGCGGGTTGATATCATCGCCGCTAAATCCGATGTATGAGGGGTCATATTCGATCACCAAAGGTTAGGGTGCGCACTATGGATGGAATTTTCTTGGAACCGGGCATGTTGGTCCGCCACCCGGCCCAAACGGATTGGGGCTTGGGGCAAGTCCAATCTGTGATTGGCAAGCGGATCACTGTGAATTTTGAACATGCGGGCAAGGTCGTCATAGATGGGGCACGTATTGAACTGACATTAGAACCGGACACGTGAACGTGCCGATCCCCCTCGTTTCCCGCGTTCATCTTAACGTTGAGTTAAAATTGAAACCAGTTGTTTTTGATCGGTCGCATAAATGGGGTCCGCGCGCTAAGGGATCGGCGCTTGAGGGGCTTCTATCCTTGCAGGAAACCAACTAGTAAAACTTCCAGAGCCATATAAACAAAACACACGAAAACATGGATATCGACGCAGGCAGATTTTCAGTGCGCCTTGCCGCATCAGACCAAGAGGTCCACGCAGCTCAAAAGCTGCGCTATGACGTGTTTGTGCGCGAAATGGGGGCGTCGGCCCCTGAAGCTGACCATGGCCAAGGGTTGGAACGTGATCGGTTTGATGCCTATTTCGATCATCTGATCTTAATCGACAATGACGCCGATACCACTGATCCGCTGGCTTATGTGGCGGGTGTTTATCGTGTCATGACCGGACAGGCAGCCGCCGCAGGGCCGGGGCATTACTCCGCACCGGAATTCGATCTGGCACCGCTTATCAACTCAGGGCGCAAGCTGTTGGAATTGGGCCGCTCTTGTATTGCCAAGGAATATCGCGGCGGGATGGCTTTGGCCGCTCTTTGGCAAGGGCTTGCCGCTTATGTGCTGGATAAAGAGATCGAGGTGCTGTTTGGCGTGGCGTCGTTCAAGGGCACGGACCCAGCCGCGTTTGGTCAAGCGCTGTCATTCCTGCATCATCAACATCTGGTCGCCCCCGAGTTGCGCGTGCGCGCGCTCGATCCGGGCCGCACACCAATGGATGTGTTTCCCGCCGATCAGGTGGATCGCACGGCGGCAGGCAAGCAGTTGCCAAATCTGATTAAGTCCTACCTGCGTTTGGGCGGCGTTGTGGGGCAGGACGCTTTTATTGACCAAGATTTCAATACAATCGACGTCTGCTTGATCCTCGATACAGCGCGCATGGCGGACCGATTTCGCACGCAGCTTACCGCCGCTGTCAAAGCGCAGGCGACTTGATCTGATGCGTTGGCAAGGCCGCGAAGACCCCTCCCTAGCGCCGCTTTCGTTCGGCCAAAAAATCCGTGCAGCTTTGCGCGGGGTCGTTTTGGTGGTGGCCACTCTTATTTTGCTACTGCTCTATTGGGTCTCGCTCGCGGTGGAAAAGCTGTTGCCCCGCCTCGGTCTGTCGACCTTCATTATTTGGTTTTGGTGCGCCATGGGCACTTGGCTGTGCGGGCTAAAGCTGCGGGTGGTAGGGGAGCCGATGCCCCATGCGGGTGCGCGGGTGGCCAATCATTCGTCTTGGGCGGATGTCTTTGTCCTGCGGGCAGCGGCGCAGATGTATTATGTGGCCAAAGCCGAGGTGCGTGGCTGGCCCCTGATGGGCATGATCGCCGCACATACAGGCACCATGTTCATCGCGCGCGACCGCACCCAAGCCAAGGCGCAAGAAGCGATGTTCAAAGCGCGCCTTGAAGCGGGTGATCGGCTTTGTTTCTTTCCCGAAGGCACCTCTAGCGATGGCATGCGGGTTTTGCCGTTCAAATCCACGCTGTTCGCCGCTTTTATGGCCGACAGCTTGATTGATCTGATGTGGGTGCAGCCTGTGAGCGTGGTCTTTGCGCCCAAGGGTGATTTGCTGCCAGACGCCCTTGGTTGGTATGGCGGCATGCCCCTGGCAAGCCTCTGCACTTTTGTGTCTGCATATGCCTTTAGCTACGGCCCCGTCTCCTGGCTCCT
>CAZBBZ010000109.1:0-2206 GCA_964489925.1 uncultured Rhodobacterales bacterium | reverse complement strand
GCCCCTGGCAAGCCATTTGGCCCATATTTTCGGGCGCTCAGTTGGGGGAGAGGTCTTTGTGATTTTTCACAAAGCCGTGCGCGCAACAGATTTCCCCGACCGCAAAGCCTTAGCTGCTCATTGCGAAGCAGAGGTGAAACGAGGACACGCCGACCAGTTACATAAACTGGGCCGCACGCCGCTGGCGTAGAGTTTTAGTGGCGTTAAGCCAGACCGGGGGATGGCGATCCAACATAAGTAACGCGCGCTTTATGCCCGTCAAATGCCTCGCCACCCGATGCACAGCACCAAGCCCCACCAAATCGCCAGCCCGTCGTGCCGAAAGCACGCCTTTGGCGTGACGGGCGGTCTGGCGATGGCTAGAACGGCTACGTCAGTAGGCGTGGGAGGCGGCTTCGTCTTGATTCCGGGCTTGGGGCAAAGAAACAGGTGTCCGCTTAGAGCCAAAATCTCGGATGCTGCAGACGGAACGTATGTCCGCTCTAGGGTCAGCCAATGAGTCTCGCAATCGGTTGCTGCACATCTCTTGGACTGGCTGCGAGGTAACAAACTTTTCTTGGTCTACCCTTGTGAGACCTTCACGTTCAGGCAAGTCTGCTGGTCCGAGTATTGCATTTGCCAGACCAATAGCTTCGAGGGATTTGATAAACCAATAGCCGGGATCCAATTGTCCCTTCTCAATGCCAAGCTTTGCTGAGTGCGGGAATGCATGGTGGTTAGAGTGCCAGTTTTCTCCAAAAGTAACCAACCCAAGGCCACGAAGATTAAATCCTTGAACCGGCAGGCCGTCAACGGTCCATCCTTGATGGCCAGTTTTATGCGCAAAATGCCCAACTGCCCAATGACCATTCAGCGATATTGCCACACGCAGGCAAACGCCCCATAGCACAAATCCGATGCCGCCAAGTAAGAAGAGCGGGACAGCAACGGCGAGTTGCTGTGCCATCCAATGACGTTCCATCCAGCAATATACACGATCCCTTGCAATCTCTGGCTCGATTTCAAAATGCGGCGGATTGTCGAGATCGAACCGGCAGTGCATTTGCCACCATGCATCACGCCAAAAACCTGCGCCATGGCTCGGGTGAGGGGGGCAGATTGACTGGCGCTGATGCCAGTCCCGCATGTCGTGAGCCCGGATCATACCAAACGGGCCCGCCATGCCCACAAGAGTTCCAAGCCAGACAAGAGTGTATTCTAGCCATTTAGGCGTTTGAAATGCCTTGTGAATAAGGAGCCTGTGCATGCCAACTGAATGGCCAGCGCAAACTGTAATTGCAGTTGTTCCAAGGAACACCGCGAAGCCGCTCCAACTTGGGGTGAAGATGACTGCAGCGATGCCCCCAATGATCATGATTAAAAGCCAAATTGATTTCGGTGCGTCCCAGTAAATGGTGCCGTGAACTGCGTTGGTTCGTCTGTTGGGAAACACGCGATCTGTTGCATGAAGATACATCTTGAGAAACCTACGAAATAAGAATACATTATTAGATATATAACTAATAAGTTAAAAGGTGAATTCATGTCAAGCCCTGACAAGGTATTTGAAGCTTTGGCGTCAACCACGCGACGTAGGATATTGGCTTACCTCTCTGAGGGGCCGTTGACGGCTGGCGTCGTTGCCGAACGGTTTGATATGTCACAACCAGCAATTTCCAAGCACCTTTCAATCCTAGAGTCGGCGGACTTGATCTGGAAAAAGCGAGAAGGTCAGTTTGTGAAGTACGGCATGCAAGCCGATAACCTCGGCGGAACCTTGGCAAAGTTCATACAAGAAGTCTGCCCACCGAGCCGGGCGTTAAAAGCAGAGCGACGTGAAGATAACGGCTCGGATTGAAAGGACATCATCGAAGCAGACATGCGTGCAATCGCAGCCAAAGCTGACTAAATCACCTCAAGAGACGTTCAGGCCCAATTCTGTCGAACTAATCCTGGCATTTTTGGGTCAGATGTCGGCTAAGTCCCCCAAAGCACCCCGTCACCCGCCCCCAAGGTTTTGCGCAGCTTTGATCATCGGGTAAGCCGCCTTGAACCGCTCATAAGCGGCGTCAAACTTTTCGCTCATCGGCGCCTCCGGGGATATCGCCTCCGCCACCTCCGGCTTGCGCAACACAGCCTTTGATGTGGCACCTGTGCGGGCCATGAGTGCAAGGCGGGCGGCCCCCATTGCGGCGCCGAACTCTCCGTCTTTGGGGCGCTCCAAAGT
>CAZBBZ010000108.1:0-8474 GCA_964489925.1 uncultured Rhodobacterales bacterium | reverse complement strand
AGAACGGAACATCATGCTGGCCACAACCGGGTCAGAGGTTGCGCATATCGAGCCAGTGTTCAGCGCGGAAGAATTGATTGCAGCCCAAGCCTTGATCCGCCGTGTGCCTGTTGGTGACAACGTGGTGAACCGCATCTTGGATTTGGTCCGCGCGGCCCGTCCTGACGGGGCCGAAGCCACGCAAGAAGTCCGTGATGCGATCAGTTGGGGTCCCGGTCCGCGTGCGGCACAGGCCTTGATGTTTGGTGTGCGCGCCCATGCCTTGATGAGCGGGCGCTTTGCCCCGACAGAGGCGGATGTGATGTCCTTGGCGGCCCCTGTCCTGAAACACCGTATGGCGTTGTCATATGCAGCGCGGGCTGAAGGTAAGACACTACCGGGCATAATCGAAAACTTGGTGGCACATACTGGCGCGCAAGCGGCGGCATAAACTTGGACCCGGTTCAACCATACGGCGATCAAAGCCAGCTGCGCGCTGGAGCAGAGGCGCTTGGCGCAGCCCTGCCCCCGCTTATGGCAGAGGCAGAGCGTTTGGCCGCAAGCGTCGTTTTGGGGGATCACGGGCGACGTCAGCACGGGATGGGCGAGAGCTTTTGGCAGTTTCGCCGTGCCGAGGCTGGTGATGATTTTGCCGCGATTGACTGGCGGCGCTCGGCGCGATCCGATGACAAGTTATATATTCGCCAAACCGAGTGGGAAGTCGCACAAGCGGTTTCCATGTGGGTTGATGCATCCAAAGCGATGGATTTTCGGTCTGCCAAAGCGCCCCAAAGCAAAGCCGACCGCGCGCGGTTGTTGACGATGGCTTTAGCGGTTGCCTTGAACCGTGGCGGAGAGCGGTTTGCCCTGATCGGGTCAAACGCAGATCGGCCAAGGCGCGGGCGGCATCAGTTGGAACAAGTCGGACTTGGGTTGCTTAATGCCGCGGAAGACGAATACGGCGCGGTGCCTCTTACCCGGCTAGGACATGGGTCGCGCGGCGTTTTGATGAGCGACTTTATGGGGCCGCGCGAGGCGTTGATTGCGCAAGTCACCCAAGCCGCCGATGCGGGCGTGCGCGGCGTCATCTGTCAGATTTTAGACCCCGCCGAAGAAGCTTTTCCCTTTGACGGACGCACGATCTTTCGGTCAATGGGCGGCGGTCTGGAATATGAAACCGACCGGGCCAAGACGTTGAAAGATGCGTATTTGGACAAGCTCGCCGCCCTAAAATCAGAGCTGCGCGATATCGCGCGGCAAACCGGGTGGCTCTATCTTGATCATCGCACCAATGATGCACCGCGTTCAGCGTTACTATGGTTGTTTGGCGCGCTGGAAGGATTCCGCGCGTGATGGGGTTTGAGAACCTTAGCTTTACCTCGCCTTGGCTGTTGCTGGGACTGTTGTCGCTGATCATTTTGTGGTGGTTGTTGCGCGCGACGCCCCCTGCGGCAAAGATCGAGAATTTTCCCGGCGTGCGTATCCTTTTAGGCCTAGAGGATAAGGAAAAGACGCCGGATAAAACGCCGTGGTGGTTACTGCTGCTGCGCATGTTGGCGGTGGCGGCGGCCGTGTTTGCTTTTGCAGCACCTGTTTTGAACCCGATTGTGCGCAGTCTTTTGGGTGGTCCGTTACTGGTTGTCATGGATGGCGGTTGGGCATCGGCGAAAGATTGGCAAACCCGGCAAGACTGGGCGGAAGGTGTGCTGAAAGACGCTGCACGCGGGGGGCGGCCTGTGGCGTTTCAATCGCTTGGCAGTTTGCAAGGCGGTCAAATCGCGTTTTTGGATGCAAGTGATGGCCTCGAACGCTTGCCAGCCCTTGTGCCTGCCTCTTATGCGCCAGATCGTGCAGGGCTGTTGGCGGCGCTGCCAGAAGGTGATTTTGAAACCGTTTGGCTGCATGATGGCATTGCCCAAGCGGTGGATGACGACTTGCTAGACGCCTTACAGGACCGCGGCCCAGTCACAATGGTCGAGGCGACGGGCGGCGTAACGGCATTAAGCTCTGCCCGATTGGAGGATGCACAGATCATCGTAAAAGCGTTGCGACTTGGCGATACGGCAGATGCGGCGGCCGTGCATGCCATTGGCCCAGACCCATCGGGCATAGACCGGGTACTGGCGCGCGGCGATGTAGTGTTTGCTGATGGAGCGAGTGATGCGGAAGTGGCGCTCGAATTGCCGCTGGAATTACGCAACCGAATTACGCGGTTCGAGTTGTCACGGGAAAAATCTGCGGGCGCTGTACAGCTGGCAAGCAATGATCTTAAGCGGCGCAAGGTTGCACTGATTACATCCGGCGGAGATGACGAGGCGCAGCAGTTCATCCAGCCGATGCATTATTTGCGCAAAGCCTTGGCCCCGACAGCCGAGCTGATCGAAGCTCCGTTTGACGATATGCTGTTGACCGCACCGGACATGATTGTTTTGGCCGATGTCGGCAACTTGTCCCCAAATGAGGAAGCCAAGTTAACGGACTGGGTGTCCGAAGGCGGCTTGCTGTTGCGCTTTGCCGGACCGCGCTTGGCGCAAGCTACATCGACGAGGTTGTCGCCTGACACACTACTGCCTGTGACCTTGCGGGCAGGCGGACGATCTGTTGGAGGCGCGATGAGTTGGGGCGCGCCAAAACGATTGCGCGCGTTTTCGGAAAACAGCCCGTTCTTTGGCCTAGCCCTGCCCGATGAGGTGGATGTCACGACGCAAGTGATGGCTCAGCCTGACCCGGATTTGCCTAATCGGGTGATTGCGGCACTAGAAGACGGCACGCCGCTGGTGACATCCAAAAGCCTTGTTGATGGGCGATTGGTGTTGTTCCATGTGACCGCTAATGCGGAATGGTCGTCCTTGCCCTTGTCGGGTTTATTTGTGCAAATGTTGGATCGGCTGGCCCAGTTGTCGGGACGGGTTATTGGCGATCAAGAAACGCTGGAAAGTCGCCAGTGGACGCCGGAACAAGTGCTTGATGGCTATGGGCGTTTGGTTGACATGGAAACAATGCCAGCGATCGACGGTGCGGCACTTGCGGACCCGCAGCGCACGGCGCAGACCCCGCCGGGTATCTACAAAAGTGGTGAGGCGCGGGTCGCGGTTAATCTGTTTACAAGCGATAGCACTTTGACAGGCATTACAAAGCCAACCGGCGTTACATTTGAAACCATCGGGATTTCGACAGAGCGCTCGTTTCAGGCGGCTTTGCTAATTTTGGCACTTATCCTGTTTGGCCTTGATGTGATCGCAACTCTTTGGGTGTCGGGGCGGTTGCGAAATGCAGTGGCTGCAGCTGCGGTGGCCACGTTGATGTTGCCAATGGCGGACAAAGCCCAAGCGCAAAGCGACGACGTTGAAGCGATTTTAGGGGCCTCCAACAACACCGTTTTGGCCTTTGTTGAAACTGGCGATGCAGAGCTTGATCGGGTGTCTTATGCAGGTCTTTCTGGTTTGAGCCGTGTTTTGAACCTGCGCACAGCCATTGAACCAATTGAGCCGGTTTCTGTGAACCTAGAGCGCGATCTGTTGTCGATTTACCCGTTTCTCTACTGGCCCATCAGCGAAAGTCAGGCGGTGCCGACGCCTGCTGCTTACGCCAAGCTGAATGCATTTCTAAGATCTGGCGGTATGATCCTGTTTGATACGCGGGACGCGCATCTTTCTGGCGGCAGTGGGCTGGCGACCCCCAATGGGCGCGTGCTGCAAAAGATTGCGGCACAGCTGGATGTGCCGCCTCTGATGCCATTACCGCAAGACCACGTTTTGACCCGCACGTTTTATTTACTGCAGTCCTTTCCGGGGCGCTGGAATGGGAGGTCTTTGTGGGTCGAGTCTGCCCCCGAACTGGATGCGGTTGAAGGCATGCCGTTTCGTAACCTCAACGACGGGGTGACGCCAATTGTGATTGGTGGCAACGACTGGGCGGCGGCTTGGGCGATCAATGATGACAACCGCTATATGTTTCCGGTCGGAAGTGGCTCGTCCGGCGATCGGCAGCGCGAAATGGCGTTTCGCTTTGGCGTTAACCTTATCATGCATGTAATGACCGGGAATTATAAGTCTGATCAAGTGCATGTGCCGGCGCTGCTGGAACGGTTGGGGCAATGACATGCTAACCGGGATCATCTTTCAGCCAGAGGTCGCATGGCCAATCATTTGGGCCGTCGCCGCCTTTACAACTTTAATGCTGATCCTTGCGATTTGGCGGCGGTTGCCCGGTTGGTGGTTGCGCGCGATTGCGAGCTTTGCGTTGCTGTTTGCGCTGACAAATCCGTCGGTGAAAGAAGAAGACCGCGACCCACTGCCAGAGATTGTTTTCGTGGTGGTCGATGAAACGTCTAGCCAATCTATCGACGTGCGCCCTGACCAAATGGCCTCTGCGGTTGACGCGTTTAGCGCGGCAGTTGGACGGGAAAACACAGCGTTAGAAGTCGTGCAAGTGCCAGTGCGCGACGGCACGGGCGATGACGCAGAACGTGGCACCTTGTTGATGACCGCCTTGGCCAAAGCCGCTGCAGAAGAGGCACAGAATCGCATCGCGGGGGCAGTGATCCTGTCAGATGGACAAATCAACGACACGGGTGTGCTTAGCGACTTTCCGGGGCCTGTGCATTTGTTGCTTAGCGGCCGGGATGATGAATGGGATCGGCGGATCGTGCTGGAAACCGCGCCGGGGTTTGGCATTATCGGCGAACCGATAGAAGTTGCCCTTAGGGTCGAGGCGCTTGGGGCCGTTCCTGCCAATGCCGCAACGGTTGTGCCGCTTTCGGTCAGTGTGGACGGAGCCGAGCCGCGGATCATCCAAGCGCAAGTTGGCGAGTTATTGCGCCTAGAGCTAGAGCTGGAACATGGCGGTTTGAACGTGGTGCAAATCACGCTGCCGTTTGAAGAAGGCGAGCTAACAGATCGCAATAATGCGGCGGTGATTTCGATCAACGGGGTACGGGACCGCTTGCGCGTGTTGCTGGTATCTGGTGAGCCTCATGCGGGCGAGCGCACTTGGCGCAATCTGCTAAAATCTGACCCTGCGGTGGATTTGGTGCATTTCACGATTTTGCGCCCGCCCCACAAACAAGATGGGGTGCCTGTTTATGAATTGTCGCTGATCGCTTTTCCAACCCGCGAATTGTTCATGGATAAAATCGACGAATTTGATCTGATTATCTTTGATCGGTATCGGCGGCGCGGGGTGCTGCCTGCGCTCTATTTGGAAAACATTGTGCGTTATGTACGTGACGGGGGGGCGCTGTTGATTGCCTCTGGCCCTTCCTTGGCGGGTGCAGAAAGCCTGTTTCGCACACCTTTGGCCGAAATTATGCCGCTTGCCCCCACTGCAGAGGTGATTGAGGAGGCGTATTACCCAATGATTTCCGACGTGGGTGCGCGGCATCCAGTGACCATGGGGCTGGAAGATTTTGCGCCACTTGAAAGCACGGACGGCAACCCCGGTTGGGGGCGTTGGTTCCGGTTGATCGACACGCTACCTGTTGCAGGGCATGTGGTTATGGATGGCCCGGATGAGCGTCCATTGCTGGCCGTAGATCGCCCCGGCGAAGGGCGCATTGCGGCACTTGCATCCGATCACGCATGGCTTTGGTCGCGCGGGGTCGAGGGCGGTGGTCCGCAACTCGAACTCTTGCGGCGTTTGGCCCATTGGCTGATGAAAGAGCCAGAGCTTGAAGAGGAAGTCTTAACCGCCATTTCTGACGGCAGATCCGTCACTGTGACCCGCCGCACCATGGCGGAAACCGTTGGTGAATTGGTCGTCACTCTGCCTGATGGGACCGAGCAAGTGATGCCCATGGAAGAAATGGCGCCGGGGCAATATCAAACGCAATTCGCAGCGCCGGAAAACGGACTGCACCTGTTGGCAGAAGGCGATCAAACGGCCGTGGTAGCTGTCGGCCCGGCTGCCCCGAAGGAATACGAAAACCCGGTTTCAACAGGTGAGCTGGCAAAGCCGCTGATCGATGCAACTGGTGGCGGGGTCAAACGATTGGCAGACGGCATGCCAGATGTGCGCATGGTACGTGAGGGGGCCGCGAGTTCCGGTCGCGGCTGGATCGGGTTAAGCCAGCGCAATGCCTATAACGTGCTGGATATTCGTCTAACACCTTTGGCACCGAGTTGGTTGATGCTTTTGATCTCGGCGCTTTGTGCAATCCTCGCGTGGCGTATTGAGGGGCGGTAAGCAGTTTTTATTGTTTTGCTTTCCCTGCCAAGCCTGAGCCTATAATTATCTTCGGACAGTTAAAGGGAGCAAAATCATGGAAATGCCAAAGCCAGATGCCTTTGTGTTATCCCGCAAAGCCGAAGTTGTTGCGCGTCTTTATCAAGTTTTGCCCCAAGACGCAGTGATCCATGACGACGCCGAGGTGCGTGTTTATGAATGCGACGGTTTGACTGCTTATCGCTGCCCGCCTTTGGCGGCTGTGCTGCCGCGCACCACGCAAGAGGTCGCAGATGTCTTGCGTATTTGCCATGAAATGAACGTGCCGGTTGTGCCTCGGGGGTCTGGCACATCGCTTGCAGGGGGCGCATTGCCCACAGCGGACAGCGTGATTTTGGGCGTGGCGCGGATGAACGACGTTCTGGAAACCGATTATGACAATCGCTTTATCCGTGTGCAGACGGGACGCACGAACCTAAGCGTTACAGGGGCTGTTGAAGAACATGGGTTCTTTTATGCGCCTGACCCCTCTTCGCAGCTTGCATGTGCCATTGCAGGCAATATTGCCATGAATTCTGGCGGGGCGCATTGCTTGAAATACGGGGTGACAACGAACAATCTGCTGGGCGTCACGATCGTGACCATGGACGGCACTGTGATGGAACTTGGCGGGCCTTATCTGGATGCGGCTGCATACGATCTTTTGGGATTGGTCTGCGGCTCTGAAGGGCAACTGGGCGTGGTCACGGAAGCCACCTTGAAGATTTTGCCCAAGCCCGAGGGTGCGCGCCCGGTTTTGATGGGGTTTAACGAAAACGCGATTGCTGGGGCTTGTGTCAGCGACATTATCAAGGCGGGTATCTTGCCGGTGGCAATTGAGTTCATGGATCGCCCTTGTATTCGGGCCTGTGAAGCATTTGTGGGTGCGGGTTATCCGGATGTTGAAGCTTTGCTGATTGTCGAGGTTGAAGGGTCCGAGGCGGAAATTGACTCTCAACTCTCGCTCATCGAAGACGTTGCGCGTCGCCACAACCCGGTTGAACTAAGACGATCAGGTTCGGATGAGGAAAGCGCTAAAATTTGGGCCGGTCGTAAGGCCGCTTTTGGCGCCATGGGTCAAATCAACGATTACATGTGTCTTGATGGCACGATCCCCGTGAGCGAATTGCCAAATGTGCTAAGTCGCATCGGTGAGTTGTCGCAGGACTATGGCTTGGATGTTGCAAATGTATTCCATGCGGGCGACGGGAATATGCACCCGTTGATCCTGTTTGATGCCAACAAACCCGGCGATCTTGAAAAATGCGAAGCGCTGGGCGCTGATATTTTGCGTCTATGTGTTGAGGTTGGCGGATGTTTGACCGGGGAGCACGGCGTAGGTGTGGAAAAACGAGACTTGATGAGCGATCAGTTCACGCGGGCGGATTTAGAAGCGCAGATGCAAGTCAAAGATGTGTTTGATCCAAAGTGGCTTTTGAACCCTGCAAAGGTGTTTCCATTGGACGCAAGTGCAGAGCGGCGCGCCTCGTGATTTCACCCAGTTCAGAGACCGAATTGGCCGAAGTTATCCGGGGTGGCCAAGCCTTTCGCATAGCGGGCGGCAGTACCCGGGGCTTTGGCGAACATGTGACGGCCAATTCTGAATTGTCGACACAGGCGATGACGGGAATTACCCTGTTTGAACCCGGCGCACTGACAATGGTGGCCCGCGCGGGAACACCACTTGCTGAAATAGAGGCCGAATTGGACGCAGAGGATCAAATGCTTGCGTTTGAACCGATGGATCACCGCGCACTTCTTGGAACAGCCGGACGCGCGACCATTGGGGGCGTTGTTGCGGCCAATGTGTCCGGCCCCCGACGTATTCAAGCGGGCGCAGCGCGCGATGCCTTGTTGGGTGTCCGGTTCGTGGATGGCACGGGCGAGATCATCAAAAACGGTGGCCGGGTGATGAAGAATGTAACCGGCTATGATTTGGTGAAATTGATGGCCGGGTCATATGGCACGCTTGGGGTGCTTACGGAGGTTTCGATCAAAGTGCTGCCAAAACCGCAAGCGGTGGGCACTTGCACGATTAATGGGCTTGATGATCGAACAGCCATTACCGCGTTGGCGGCGGCTTTGGGGTCTCCCTTTGACGTCACTGGTGCAGCGCATCTTACACGCGGCAAAAGCGGCGCGCCTGTTACAATGGTCCGTGTTGAAGGATTCAAAGATCAGGTCGCCTACCGAAGTCAAAAGCTGAAAGATATCCTGTCAGGGTTTGGACCTGTTTCCATTGACGTTGATCCAGAGGCTTGCCGGGCAGCTTGGGACCACGTTCGTGACGTAAA
>CAZBBZ010000107.1:0-8476 GCA_964489925.1 uncultured Rhodobacterales bacterium | reverse complement strand
AACGCATGGCGCTTGCCCGCGCGTTGGTGGGGAACCCTGATGTCATATTGCTTGATGAGCCGACCGCCAGCACGGATCCAAGCGCGACCGAAATGATTGAGGCCAGCATCAAAGAGTTCGCCAACAGCGGTGGACGGGTGATCATCATAACCCACGACGAAGCGCAGGCCGCGCGCTTGGCGGTGCAAGTGCTGCGCATCGAACAAGGGCGGCTGCTCTAAGCGCTTTTGCGGTTGAGCAACCGTTTCAGCGCCTAGAACAATCGTTAGGTTCTTCCTAGCCTTCCATCGCTTCCAGCTCGTCGATCATTGAAGAAATCAACGACAAACCCTTGTCCCAGAATTTCGGATCAGAGGCGTCCAAACCAAAGGGCGCGAGCAGGTCTTTGTGGTGCTTGGACCCGCCAGCTTTCAGCATCTCAAAATACTTCTCTTGGAAATCTGGGTCGCCTTCCTCGTAAACCGCATAAAGCGCGTTCACCAATCCGTCGCCAAAGGCATAGGCGTAAACATAAAACGGTGAATGGATGAAATGCGGGATATAGGCCCAGAAAGTTTCGTACCCTTCCACGAAATTGAACACTGGCCCCAAGCTTTCGCCCTGCACACTCATCCAAATTTCGTTGATCGCATCGGGTGTCAGTTCGCCTTCGGCGCGGGCGGCGTGTAGCTTGCACTCAAAGTCGTAAAACGCGATTTGGCGCACGACGGTATTAATCATGTCCTCGACCTTGCTGGCGAGCATGTTCTTGCGTTTGGTCGGGCTGTCGGCGGCTTCCAGCAATTTGCGGAAGGTCAGCATTTCGCCAAAGACAGACGCAGTTTCGGCCAAGGTCAGCGGCGTGCTTGATAGCATTTCCCCCTGATCGGCCGCCAAAACCTGATGCACCCCGTGGCCAAGTTCATGGGCCAGCGTCATCACATCGCGCTGTTTGCCCAAATAATTGAGCATGACATAGGGGTGAACATCCGTGACCGTGGGATGCGCAAATGCGCCTGGCGCTTTGCCCGGTTTAACTGGCGCGTCGATCCAGCCTTTCGTGAAAAACGGTTCGGCGAGTTCGGCCATTTTGGGATCAAAAGCGCCATAAGCCTCCATCACGATGGATTTGGCGGTATCCCAGTCAATTTCTGTGTCATCATCATCGGGCAGGGGCGCATTGCGGTCCCAGACTTCCATCGTTTCAAGCCCCATCCATTTGGCTTTGAGCTTGTAATACCGGTGCGAAAGTTTCGGATAGGCGGCAACCACCGCGTCGCGCAGGGCTTGTACCACTTCGGGCTCAACGTCATTGGCAAGGTGACGCGAATGCTGGGGCGAGGGGAGGTTACGCCATCCATCCTCGACCTCTTTTTCTTTGGCAAGGGTGTTGGTGATCCGCGAAAACAGCGCGATATTGCCGGAAAACACCTCGATCAACGCGCGCGCGCCTGCTTCTCGCTGGTTGCGATCCTTGTCAGACAGCAGGTTCAGCGTCGCCTCTAAGTTCAGCGTTTCGCCATTCACATCAAAGGTCAGCCCGGCCATTGTTTCGTCAAACAGCTTATTCCAAGCCGAAGCACCCACAACGGACATGTCGTGCTGATATTTTTCCAACTCGTCTGAAAGTTGATAGGGTTTCATCGCGCGGATGCGGCGCAGAATTGGTTGGTAGCGCGCCAGCGCTGCGTTATCGGCCATCCATGCGCTAATCACCGCATCATCAATGCGGTTCACTTCCAAATCAAAAAACACGAGGGCCGCGGAATAATCCGTGATTTCACCCTGCATGTCGGACATGAACTTTAACCGATCTGAATCGGTGGATTGCTGGTAATAACGCAACCCGGCGTAGGACATGATCCGCCCGGATATGCCTTGGATTTTTTCAAGCCGTTCAATCGCGCGCAAAAAGCCCGCCGCATCTAGGCCCGCGAGTTTTCCTGCATAATCGCCCTCAAAACCAGCGCATTCGCTCTTTAGCCAAGCCAAGTCTTTGGTCAGCGCATCTGCATCAGGTGCCGCATAAAGATCGCTAAGGTCCCATTCCGGCAAATCGCCAAGGTCGCCAGCGCCGCCAGCGAGATCAAGGCTGCGGGTTATGTCGGGCATTTGGGGGGAGGTGCGAAACATGGGCGAGGTCCTGATTGTTTTGATTTGGTTTCAGATAGTGCGTTGCGCGCGGCTTTGAAAGCAATCCGATAAAATACTTCTAAATTTTGAACGAAAAACTGGGGCGATCCAAAGAAATTGTTTTCGTTTGACCCCTATCCCTTGCGCCACTTCTAACGTGTCGGATCAAAGGCTAGGCAAAATGCGCGACAATGCTTATGGGCATGGCTTGACGCCTCAAGAGGCAGATACTTTATCAGCAGGTCTAACCGCCAATGGGTTTCGCTTTGCGATTGTCGAGGATGTGGCGCAGTTATCAACCCGTGCTACCTTGGTGTTTGTTGGCCAAACGGCGATTGGGTTTGGCCGGGCTTTTACGCCCGCGTCTTTCGTTGTGGCGACGGTGCAAGAGGCGCGTTTTGACACTTGCGCCGAGGCACTTCGTTTAGGGTTTGATGACATCATGCCGTTAGGAAACGGCGAGCATTTGCGCGATTTATTATCGCGCTACTTCCAATGGCTTGAAAAGGCGCGCGCGCCAGAAAATCTGCGCCCCTTGGCTGACATGGAAAAGGATGCGATTTTATCGGCCTTGTTGGTGTGTCGGGGCCAAATGTCTATGGCGGCCCGGCGCTTGGGCATCGGGCGATCCACGCTTTACCGCAAAGTCGAACAATACGGCATCCAATTGCATTAAATTTGCAAATCCAATGTTACAGGAAAATGATCCGACGCGATTAACAAAGCTTGGCGCATGTCCTCGCTCGCATAACAGCCCGCGTGATCAAACGGATGCCAGATATTCCAACTGGGCTTGAACTGTTCTCGCACGCTTTGGGACACCATCGCATAATCCAAAAGCGCGTTCAGATATTTTTCCTTGCGGTACAAATAAAACCGCGCGCTCGACGGGGACCACGGGTTGCGTGGGTCAAGGCGGGCATCCGCGTGGGGGTCAAACAGTTGGGTTTCTTTTGGTTCTGTCGTGCCCAGCACAACCTCGACCCCCGAGCGGCCAAATAGTTTTTCATATTCATCCAAACCGGGGCCGTCGTTAAAATCGCCCATTACGACCACATGATCGTTGCGGGCTAAATGCGCATCAACCCGGCGACGCAACCACAGGCATTGCGCCAGTTGTTTGCGTCGATTGGCAATGGAAATCGTAACTTCTTCTTCGGGGGTGCGGGCGCCATGGGGGGCTTTTGATTTCACATGCACCCCGATCAGGCGCAAATTTTCCTCGCTGTTCTTAAGCTCTAGCGCAACTTCAAGCGGGGGTTTTGAAAAGCGATGCACCTCGGCTTGGCCATCCACATCAACATCCCAGGAAAACTCACCATCAAATTGCGGCGCATGTGTTGGATCGTTGAAAGAGGTTTGCGGATCATGGACCGCGGAAAAAAGGTCTGATTTGTAAAGAAACGCTATTTCCTGCTGCGTATCATTACGAAACCCGTGCAGCACCGCATCAAAAGGCAATTCAGCAAAGGCTGCAAAGTTTAACAGAGCTGTCTTTGTGTCCCGCTCACCTTCTGTGTCCGGTCCTTCAACAATAATAATCGCATCTGCATCAATGCCGCGCATCACCGTTGCAAGCGCTTCTAGCTGTTGGCGCCGGGTGACATCGCGACGCCCCGACCACTCATGATCCAGCAAAAGATCGTTGTTGCGCGCAAAAAGCGCGTTGAACCATTCAACGTTGTACGTGGCAATACGCATCCTGTTACGCCGGCTCTAGCTGGGCGCGGATGGTTTCCCACGCGGTATTGATTGCAGCTAACCGTTTGGTGGCCAGTTTAATCGCTTCTTCCGGCACCCCGCGCGCCAGCATCAAATCGGGATGATTATCGCGCACCAGCTTGGCCCATTTTGCGCGGATGGTGGCGAAATCTTCGTCTGGAGATGCACCAAGCACCGCAAAATGATCGCTTTCATGGGTTACGGAAAAACGAGATTTGATCCCGTAATAATCCTGCTGTGAAATCCCAAAGATGTCTGAAACTTCATGCAAAAACGCATCTTCATTCGGATGATAATGCCCATCAGCAGCGGCGATATGAAACAAGCCTTCAAGCAGGTCTTGCAACGTTTTTGAGTTCGCATCGAACATCGAGGCGATCTTTTTAGCGTAGCCTTCAAACCCAAGCGTATCCGTGCGCGCCAAATTATAAATGCGCGCGGCGTTCTTTTCATCGCCCGCGCTGATGTGAAACACTTCGCGAAAGGCCGCCACTTCATCGCGCGTGACTTGCCCGTCAGCCTTCGCCATCTTCGCCCCAAGCGCAATCACGGCAATCGTGAAGGCGACCGTGCGCTCTGGCGGCTGGCGAAGGGTTGAAAAAATCTCAGACAAGCTGGCGCCTTTAGCCAGCTCATCTAGCGCTTGTTTTATGCGGTCCCAAATCGACATGACCTTAACCTAGGCGTCAAACATGTCGGGTAAAAGACCCCAAAGTGACGCTGGTTAAGGTTTGCCTATAATATGGGCTCAAAAATACCGCGCCGCCTGCAGCGTGAACAATGCGTCTGCAATTTTACCAGCAGGCATGATGCGCATCCGCAAATCAGTATCATCGTTCAGCCGCAAACTCGTCTGAAGCCCGCCACCCATGACCCAATTCCCGAACGTCGGCACACCGTTGCCTTTCAGACGGGAGCTATCACCGGGGTAGTGCGAAACACCAATAAAGCTGCCTGCACGCCATGTCAGGTTAGGGGAAAGCTTTGCGATTTGGGTGTCCCACGCGCCCATAATGTAAACCGAATTATCCGACAAAGAATTGCGGTACTGACCAATTTCAATATCAAGTTCGATGTTCGGGTTCGCAATGCCAAAGGTTAGCCCAACACCAAGCCCGGGGTTCACTTCGTTAAAGTCTTGGCTGGCATTCAGGTGGTAAGATCCGATGTTCACGGTCAAATGGGGGCGGATGTCAACGAGTTCCGTTGCGAGCGCCCCACGCGCAAATGCAACAAACAGAACCAACAGATAAGCAATGGCAAACACAGACCGACGCAACGCAAACATAAACAAACTCCACCAACTACACACAGGTGTTTGATAAATTAAATTGAATTTTATGAAAAGGTGTCGAAATATTAAACGGTTAATGGGCGAGGCTTATCTAAATATCTGATTTTCACCTCATGCGAATGGGCTTGTGTCGCCTCGTGGGACACGGCAATTTAGCCCCATAGTAAGCGGAGGCCTAATCATGCAGCAGTGGGACTTTTGGATCGATCGCGGTGGCACATTCACTGACGTGGTGGCTCGTGATCCAAATGGTGTGGTGTCGACCCGCAAGCTGTTGAGTGAAAATCCCGAACAGTATCAAGACGCTGCCTTGCAGGGCATGCGCGATTTCTTGGGGTTGGATGCGGATGCGCTGATCCCAGCCGCGTCCATTGCCAGCGTTAAGATGGGCACGACCGTGGCCACCAATGCGCTCTTGGAACGAGAAGGGGAGCCGCTTGTTCTGGTGATCACCCGCGGTTTGGCGGATCAGTTGCGCCTTGGCTATCAGGCGCGCCCTCGTCTTTTTGATCGGCATATTTTGCTGCCAGAAATGCTGTATTCCCAAACCGTCGAAGTGGAAGAACGTATTTTGGCCGATGGCACAGTGGAGTTGCCGCTAGATGAAGCCAAGCTGCGCCGCGATCTGCAAGGGGCCAAGGACAGCGGCATTAATGCTGCCGCGATTGTTTTGATGCACGGCTATCGCCATCACGCCCATGAAATTCGTGTCGCTGAAATCGCGCGTGAAATCGGCTTTGCGCAAGTGTCTGTGAGCCATGAGGTGTCTCCACTGATGAAGCTTGTCAGCCGTGGCGATACAACTGTGGTGGACGCCTATCTGACGCCGATTTTGCGGCGCTACATCGACCGGGTCACCGCTGCCTTCGAGGGCGATACGCGCGGCAAGCTGATGTTTATGCAATCCTCGGGCGGGCTGACGGATGCGGGTGCGTTTTTTGGCAAGGACGCGATCCTGTCTGGGCCAGCCGGGGGCGTTGTTGGGGCGGTTCAGACCAGCCAGATTGCGGGCGAGGATCAAATTATCGGGTTCGATATGGGGGGCACCTCGACCGATGTTTGCCACTTTGATGGTGAATATGAGCGCGTGCTGCATACAGAGGTCGCGGGCGTGCGCATCACCGCCCCGATGATGCATATCCACACGGTCGCAGCAGGCGGGGGATCGATCCTGAAATATGACGGGGGGCGCATGCAAGTTGGCCCCGAAAGTGCGGGCGCTGATCCCGGTCCGGCGTGCTATGGGCGCGGTGGCCCCTTGGCGGTCACGGATGCCAACGTCATGTGCGGCAAGCTGCGGCCTGAATATTTTCCGGCTATTTTTGGCGCGGATGCGGATCAACCTCTTGATTTGGCGGCGACCCGCGCGCGCTTTGACGCGCTGTCAAACGAGATTGGCAAAACGCCCGAAGAATTGGCGGATGGGTTTCTAAAAATCGCCGTTGAAAACATGGCCAATGCGATCAAGAAAATCAGCGTGCAGCGCGGCTATGATGTGACGCGCTATTGCCTGACAGTGTTTGGCGGGGCAGGCGCGCAGCATGCTTGTGCCATTGCCGATGTTTTGGGCATGACCACAGCTTTGGTGCATCCGATGGCCTCGGTCCTGTCGGCTTATGGCATGGGGTTGGCGGATATCCGTGAAACCCGCACGCAAGCGGTTGAAAAGGCACTGGATCGCGAAAGCCGCCTAGAAATCGCTGCACAAATTGAGGGCATGTCGGCCCAAGTGATCGGGGCGGTCGAAGATCAAGGCGTGCCGCAAGGCCGCATCGATGTGTTGCCGCGTGTTCACCTGAAAGTTCAAGGCACCGATACGCCGCTGACCGTTGCTTTTGGCACGATTGATGAAATGACCAGTGGATTTGCCGCGCAGCACAAAGCGCGATTTGGCTTTGAAATGCCGCCCGTGCCGCTTGTGATTGCCGCGCTAGAGGTCGAGGCGGTTGGCTCTGTCGCGAACCTCAATGAAGTCAGCGCGCCGCTTGTGGATGAAGGGGATGAAACCTATCCCAACATGGCGGAACTGCCGTTCTTTTCGGATGGCGATTGGCATGCAGGACGGTTTGTTCCCAAGTCTGACCTGCAACCGGGGCAAACGCTGACCGGGCCTGCGGTGCTGATTGATGAACATACCTCCATCGTGATTGAAAACGGCTGGCAAGCCCGCTTAACCGCAGAATCGCACGTGAAATTGACCCGCATCGTGGCGCGCGATGATGCGCGCGCGATTGGGACGAACGCGGACCCGGTGATGCTGGAAGTGTTCAACAATCTTTACATGAGTATTGCCGAACAAATGGGCGCGGTGCTGGAAAACACGGCTGCCAGCGTGACGATCAAAGAACGGTTGGATTTTTCCTGCGCGGTATTCAATGCGCAAGGTGATCTGATTGCCAACGCGCCGCATATGCCGGTGCATTTGGGGTCAATGGGCGCCAGCGTAAAGGTGGTGATTGCCCAGAACCCGGATATGAAGCCCGGTGACGCTTATGTGCAAAATGCGCCTTACAATGGCGGTACTCACTTGCCCGACATCACGGTCGTACAGCCTGTATTTGATGACGCGGGCGACGTGCTGTTCTTCACCGCCGCGCGCGGGCATCATACGGATGTGGGCGGGCTAACGCCGGGCTCTATGCCCCCTGATAGCCGCGATATTCACGACGAAGGGGCCTATCTCGACAACCTCAAGATGGTCGAAAACGGCGTCTTGCTCGAAGACAAGCTGCGCGAGGTTTTGCTGGGCGCGAAACATCCTGTGCGGAGTATCGAGATCAATATCGCCGATCTGCGCGCGCAAATGGCGTCTTGCGAAAAAGGGGCCGCCGAGCTGCGGCGCATGGTCAGCATGTTCGGGCTTGATGTGGTGAAAGCCTATATGCACCACGTGCAAGACAACGCCGAAGAATGTGTGCGCCGCGCGATCGTTGCCCTATCGGATGCGGATTACACCTATGAAATGGACCCGGATTTCGACGGCAATCCGCGCGTGGTGAAGGTGAAGATCACCGTCGACAAAGACACGCGCTCTGCCGTCGTTGATTTCACTGGCACCACCGGGCAGTTGGCCACGAATTACAACGCACCTGAGCCGGTGACGCGGGCGGCTGTTTTATATGTGTTCCGCCTGTTGGTCGAAGATGGCATCCCTATGAACGAAGGCGTGATGAAGCCGCTTGAAGTTATCTTGCCCAAAGGAACCATGCTGTCACCGGAATATCCAGCAGCTGTGATCGCGGGGAATGTGGAAACGAGCCAAGCGGTGACCTCTGCCTTGCTGCTTGCCCTTGGGGTGCAGGCGGCGGCGCAATCCACCATGAACAACACCACTTGGGGCAATGCGAC
>CAZBBZ010000106.1:0-8508 GCA_964489925.1 uncultured Rhodobacterales bacterium | reverse complement strand
TATTCTAATGTCTTTGATCGAATTCCAAGGACAAGACTATTGGGCCTAACCCAAGACGCTGACCAAAACCAGACTACGCTGACCCTTTCTTTAGCCTGCGATTGCGACGTCACCGCGGATCTTCTCGGTGCGCTTTTAGTGCTAGACATCAACGACGCGGTGGCGTCGTCGCAAGAGCCAATCACATCAACTCAAGTCGATGCACCTTCATTGAAACCCAAAGAAGAAACTGCAGCTTCGGAACTTGAGTCGTCACAATTACAAAACGATAATGAACAAAATCCCGTAGAATCTGAGGACATGGCGCCCGTAACGCAAAAGGCTCCACTGGCAGAACCGCCGCAAGGCGACGCATTGGCTGCATGGCTTGCAGAACGTCTTGAAACTGCAGCGGAACGTGGGTTTGTAGAGCTAAGTGAAGTTGATCTGGCTGATGATCCACAAAATACGGCAATGGATGATGAAGCGAATGACGCCCTCCTAGACGAAACAACCACACCCGCGGTTCTGCCTTCTTCGGAAGCGATGCCATCGCCTCCGGAAATGCAACCTGAAACCGTTCTTGGGCCCGCGTTTGAAGGAATTGACGAACTTGAAAACCTCACGGGCCAACTTCGAAACTCGTTGAGTGCCGTTTTGGACGATGATGTCCGACAGTCGCTGCGGTTGTCGGTGCCCGAAACTACGGAATCAACAAATTCGCGCTCAAGCGCGCCGCGCGTGTCATCTGATCAAGAAGAAAATGAAACCGTAAACGGATGCATTCCAGATCATTTCCTGTTCGCACCAAGCTGGATCGGAAAAGGTGGGATTTCCAAACAAATAATCGCGTTGCGTAGCGAATTTGTGCAAGAATTTGACAAGCCAAATTCCGAAATAGCAAAAAAACTCGCTTTGCTATACATCGCCAGCGGTATGGGCCTTGAAGCACTTGCGGTGATTTCGGAGCTGGAAAAGCCATTCGAAATGGCGGCACTTTATAAAGAAATTGCTGAAATCGTCGAAGGTTTGCCGTTTCGCAGGGACGGAATTCTGCAGGCTGCTGCAGGTTGCCCTGGGCGTAGCGCCCTTTGGCGCACGATCGCAATTGTAGATGCCGAAACGCAACCCATTTTGGACGATGATGCCTTGGTCGACGATTTTAGTGAACTGCCGCTGGTACTTAGACGCGTTGTCGGTCCCCGATTGGTGCAATCTCTTCTGGCGCGGAATCAAGCGGAAACAGCTCGCCGCATTTTTTCGATCGTTGATCGGGCCGCGGGAACGCACGGACCAGCGCATGAGCTTGTTCGAGCGCAATTTTTAGAGCTCGAAGGGCGCTTTGAAGAGGCGAAAAAGACCTATGCGCTTTTAGTCGTTGAAAATAGTTTTGTGGCGCCGGATGCCATGACGTATTTGGTTTCTGGGATGTTGGATCGTGGTGAAAAAATAGATCCTGACTTGCTAGAGCAGCTTGAAACCGAGGCGTTTCGTCATCGAAAATTGGATCGCGGGCAAGAGCTGCGCGTGCTGGAAATTCGGGCCCGCGCTCAATCGTCATCACTTGATGGCGCTTTGAATGTGGTCGCCAATATGATCAATCAGCATCCTGAGCGACGCGACTATTTTATGGCGGCGGCGACCGCCTTACTCGAGAAAAAGAACTTCAATGACGAACCGATTCAAGACTTTGTGCGCGCAATTTATGCGCATTGGCAGATTGTGACGGCGCCCGAAATTCAAGACGCGGCTCGCGAAAATATTGCAGATCATCTTTATAAAGCTGGCCTGCCAAATGGAGCTTTGGTATTTTTGGGATCGCTTGAGGCATCAAAAAATACCGCCATACGAGATTTGGAAATTAGGGCGCTTTTGGCGACCGGGCGGTCGCGCGAAGCTTTCGACAACGCGGTAGGCCTAGGTCTCGACAGCGGTCCGGAAAAAAAGAGCAATGCAGCGCACGCCTTGTTTCGGCTGGAGCGGCATGGCGAAGCGTTTGATTTTGCCCGTGAGGTAGGTTTGTCTGAGAACGAAATTGCTCAGTTCGGGTGGCGCGCTGGTAGTTGGGAAGCGGCCCAAAAATCCGACAATCAAACAATTGCGAATTTGGCTCAAGAAATGCTGACCAAATCGACTTCAAACGGTGATGCAAAAAATAACTATTCGCCCGCGACGAATTTGTTTTCTCAGCAGCCACCATCAATTGAAAAAACGGACGAGGCGCTGAAAAATTCTACTTCGATTAGAACTTTGATCGAGGATGCGCTTGCAGAATTCTAAGTTATAGCGACAAAAAGAAGAACGCGTTCAAAGCGACCAATACGACACGCCATCATCAACTTTTTCACTATCTAGTCTCGATCTAACGTCGACAACCAGACCGCCTTTTTTTGCGAGAG
Organism: uncultured Rhodobacterales bacterium; assembly: GCA_964489925.1. GTDB lineage: Bacteria > Pseudomonadota > Alphaproteobacteria > Rhodobacterales > Rhodobacteraceae > CAYLLD01. The sequence continues at coordinate 6,130 of CAZBBZ010000106.1, read as the reverse complement.
AAATGACTTTGGCTTGGCCCTTATCATCAAAGATATCATGAGGAACGGCATAGATCACAATGTCGGACGCATGCAAATCTTCAAACCCAACAAGTTTAATGTTGTGCAGGTTTGGGTTGTTTGGATCGGCGACTGGATCGTGAACCAACGGCTCAATTCCAAAAGAGTTAAACTCTGAAATAAGATCGAACACCTTTGAATTACGCAGATCTGGAACATTTTCTTTGAACGTTATTCCCAAAATACAAACGCGAGCTTCGGCGATTGGGCGACCTTGTTGGGCCAAATGTCGAATACCCTTTTGAGCAATAATCCGTGAAATGCTTTCGTTTACCTTTCGTGAGGCGCGAACAATTTCGGGACTATAACCTTTCTCTTCGGCTTTGTGCACAAGGTAGTAAGGATCAATGCCAATACAGTGCCCCCCCACAAGCCCCGGCACAAAAGGTAGAGCATTCCATTTGGTCCCGCTTGCCTGCAACACTTCGGACGTGCGCAGACCAAGCCGGTCACAAATTATAGCGAATTCATTCATCAGGCCGATGTTTACATCTCGTTGTGTGTTCTCAAATACTTTTGCAGCTTCCGCGATTTGAATGGATTGCGCGCGGTAAACCCCTGCAGGGACCACCTTTTCGTAAATTTTGGCGACACGGTCTAAAGTTCGTTCGTCCATAGCTGAAACAATTTTCACAACACCGCCAAGACCGCGTTGCGCGTCCCCAGGACTAATTCGTTCCGGAGAATATCCAACCGTAAAGCCGCGACCAGCAACCAGCCCGGAAAACCGTGTAAGTTCTGGAACGCAGATTTCTTCGGTCGCCCCTGGATAGACCGTCGACTCAAACACAACGACTGAACCTGCGGTTAAATATCGCGCCACTGTGCGACATGCCTTGCGAAGCGGTTTGAAATCTGGGCGGTTCGTATTGTCGACGGGCGTTGGAACCGTAACGATAAAAATCGTGGCACCTGCTAAGCAGTTTTCTTGCGCACTCAATTGAATGTCGTTTACCCGCAGACGCGCGACGCCAACTTCTTTGGTGCGATCAAACCCGTCCTGCAATCCGCGAATGCGCTGATCGTCACTGTCAAATCCAACCACATGCGCGAAGGTATCCGCAAATGCTAGCCCAAGCGGCAGACCGACATAACCCAAACCAACAACCGCAATTCGCTCGTCCATGCATTTGTTGTTTGCGGTCGGAAACTGCCAGAAATCCTGCGCATGTTCTGCCAATACATTGTTCATCAAACTCTCCATTTTACGCAGACACTCTGGTAAGTTTGACGAAACGAAATCTAAGCTAACAAAGTGTAAAATTTCGTTGTTGGTTACAAATTTTATACCAATATGACGTTTTTCTTAATGCCTTTCATGGGGACATTATGGCCCGATTTGAAATTGGCATTTTTGCGTCCGCCGTTAGCGAATCCCCAATGTGGCTGCCGAGGCGATCAATCGCCCGATCAAAAAGAAACAAGTGAACCCGATCAGCGCGTAAAATGTTCCGTAAATTTTGCGTGGGTAAGGTGCGTTATCGCTGATCTCGGTTGGGGCGATGGGGTGCATGATCACTCGCGATGCATTGGGCACTTTATCGGCCATCTTGGCTAGGCCCGCTTGCGCCTCTTTCAGAACAAGCGCCGAAAACTCGGCAGCCATGGCAGGGTCGGGGGCATAAACTGAAAGTCGCGCTTGGTCATTCGCAGGATTTACTGTGACTTTCACATATTTTTGAAACTGGGCCGCCCGACCAGAGCGCCAGAATTGATCTTTGTTGAATCTTCCCACTGGGTCAATCGTATCGCTCGATAGCCGCGTTGAAAACTTGGCTTGATCATCAAGAGCACTCAAAACGGCACCCGATAGCATCAGCGTCTTTGCCAGATCCGCCGCGCCGCCCGGTGCGCGAATTGTTCCAAAAACGCCCGCCGCGGCATTCGGATTGCTTGGCACATCGCGCACGATCAGCAAATGCGTTCTAGCCTCAAAAAACGGCGTTGCGACCGCAAACAAATATGCGGCGACTAAGAATGTTGGTAAAAACACAAACAAACACGCTTGCGCAAAAAAACGACGGATCGCGTCGCCACGAAACCGATGAAGTCGCGTCGCAGCCGCATCGGTATCTGAGCGGGTTGGCATCACGGCCGCGGCCCGGGCTATCCGTTCAGCTTTCGCCGCAGCATCTGCGCGCGCGCGTGCTTCTGCCGCCTCGAAAGCGCGATTTTTTTGGTCTTCGCGAAACTGCTTAAGACGCGCCTCGCGCTCAGCTTCTGCAAGGCGCAGGCGCTCTTGGCGACTTTTTTCAGCAATCTCTGCCCGCGATTTGCGCCATTCATCTAGCCGCGCATCATTAACTTTGTCTTTAAGCGTTTTTGAAGGCTTCTTTTTCGACTTAGCTGACGGCATCCGCGCGCTCACTTTCGTTGCAAAGTTGTAAAATGTCAGCCGCTTGGCCAATGTGATCGCAAGCAATCAAGCGCCCCTGATCCAAGACCAAGGCGCGGGTGCAATACCGCTTGATCAAATGTGCGTGGCGCGTCAGCAATATCAAACCGGGTCGCGCGGGATCATTCGTCAAACGCGCGCCAAGGCGATCGGCGAGGGTCATATCTGAAATTGCAGGCCATTCATCCGCCAAAAAGCAGTCAAACGGCATCGCTAGTGTCATCGCCACATGCACACGCAGCTTTTGAGCGGGCGTCAGATTTTTAGTTGAGTTGCGGCGATCCAACGCATCGCCCAAGAATGTTTCCGTGCGCCCGACGATGTCATCGGCGTTCAAAAACTGAGCTGCAGCAATATTTTGCACATTGGCAAGTGGCGTCAATTCCGGATGAAGCAGGGCCGCATAAGTCAGCGGCCAAGATAGCGTTGAATTTCCAACACAGGTTCCAAAATCTGGGCGCAGCACCCCGGCCAAAATCCGCGCGAGCGTGGTTTTCCCCGATCCCGGTCTGGCCAAGATTCCCACCCGTTCGGGCGGGGTCACGCGCAAATTCAAATCGTTAAAGATCAACCCCCCGGACAAGTTGGCACCGGCGAAATGACTGATGCCATTCAATCCAATCATAAAACCAACCGCCGGGCCGCCTCGGTCCAAACTTCAGCGAGCTTCGCGGCGGCAAAGCAACTGATTAGGGCCGTGAGTGGCACTCGAATATCGAAAAACGCGCTTTCAAAATTGGAAAAAAATCCGTCGCGGGTCAACTCGACGATATGCAACAGAGGGTTCCACCAAAGGGCATCTCGTATGACTTCTGGCAGCTCATGGGCCAGAAAGAAAATCCCTGAAATCCAGAAAAATGGCCGCAATAATATAGGGGTTAATCTGACCGTGTCGGGCAATCGGCGCTGGATCGCTGCTAGCAACAAACCCAGCGTGGCCCCAAGTGCCCAAGCAAACATTAGTCCGATAAAGACGGCGAGGACGTTTTGGGGCATCGGCAGCCCGAAAACCAGCGCCACAAATCCCAAAACGAGGCCGGTTAGAAAAAAGGCGTTCACGGCCTCAAGTGCTGCGGTTGCCGCGAACACATCGCCAACGCGCGCGACGCGAGCAACCAGCACATGCCGAAAAAGTGCTTCCGCGCGTAGCATGGCTGAAATGCCTTGGCGAAAAATCAAATAAGGCAGCATGCCTGTGGCGATGAAGGCGGGCAGATTGACCGAAATCGGTGCCGCCCTGCCGAGAAAGACAAAAAACAGCGTGATTGCCAAAATCCAGGTTACGGGTGTCAGAACAACCCAAACATAGCCGCGCAAGCCACCGGAAAACCGCGTGACCATGCCGCGCACCATCATAGCTTGCAAACAGGCCAGCCAAGCCGAAAACGCAATCAGTCGGGGCGATGCCCCATAGGAATACGACATAACAGGCGCTCAGTCATACTGAACCCCGCCCCGTCGCGTGCCACCTCAGATTTGATAATAATCGCGATACCAGTTAACAAACTCTTTAACCCCGTCGCGAATATTCGTGGATGGGCCATAACCTGTTAAGGTATTCAGCAAATCCGCGTTCGCCCAAGTCGCGCGCACGTCACCTTTTTGCATATCCATCATATTGCGCTTTAGCGGCACGCCCAGTTCGTCTTCGATTGCATCAATAAAATCAAGCAGCGGCACCGGTTCAGAATTCCCGATATTCACCACCCGGTAAGGCGCGATGGGCGACAGGCTGTCGCCCGCTGGAATTGCATCTTCATCTGCAGGCCGCTTAGGGGGCGTGTCCAACAGCAAGCGAATGCCGCGCACAAGGTCGGTGACATAGGTGAAATCACGCATCATTTCGCCCTGCCCATACACATCAATCGGCTCGCCATTCAGTCCGGCTTTCACGAATTTGAACAGCGCCATATCGGGCCGTCCCCACGGCCCATAAACGGTGAAAAACCGGAACATCGTCGTGGGCAAATTCCAAAGATGCGCATAAGAATGACCCATCGCTTCGTTGGCCATTTTAGTGGCGGCATAAATCGTCAGCGGGGTGACCACGCGATCTGTTTCCCCAAAGGGCATCTGTTTGTTGGCCCCATAAACCGACGACGTTGAGGCCATCAGCAAATGCCCAACACTATGAGCGCGCGCGGCCTCCATCACATTAAAAGTGCCGGTCACATTGCTGTCCACATAAGACCGCGGATCTTCTAGCGAATAACGAACCCCGGCTTGGGCCGCCAAATGCACAATGGCATCCGGCTCAAACGCGCCAACGCTTTCCATCACGCGATCCGCGTCTTCCAATCGACACTCGATAAACGAAAAGCCCGGTGTTTGGTTCAGCATTTCCAAGCGGCGCTGCTTCAGGCGGATGTCGTAATAATCCGTCATACCATCAAGGCCGACAACGCTGATGCCTTCCTTTAGCAAAAGCGCACAAAGATGATATCCGATGAAACCAGCCGCGCCGGTTACGTATACTTTTTTCAATTTAGTCGTCCTGTCAAAAACGCGAATTAGAGCCCGCAATTAGCTTATAGGCGTCCTGAACTCGCTTATCAAAACGACGTTTTTGTGGCCGCATTTCTAACGTAGGCATATTTTCAAAAGACGCCGCGTCGCGACTATCCACATGTTCCCCTTTGAACAGGCGCATGGTTTGGGACAAAACATGTTCAGGGTTGAAATTACGCCCCGCAAAGGCGCAAGCCTGCGCGCAGATTTGCGCCATTTTTTCTGGCTGCGTGGTCAGGGTTTCTGCAATTTTTGCGAACTCAGCAAAGTCAGGCGTCTGCGCGTTTGACAGCAAGAACCCCGTTTGACCATCAACAAAGGTTTCGCCGGCCCCGCCCGCTGGGGTGGAAACCACCGGAACCCCGGCCAGTTGCGCCTCGATCAAAACATTGGGCAGGCCTTCGTTTTCTGACAGCAACAAAAACAGGTCCAGCTTTTGCAGCCAATACCCCACATCATTGGTTTCCCCGACAAATAGCAGCCGATCACCTATACCTAGATCACGGGCCAGCCATTTTGCGCGGTGCAATTCTTCGCCAGCGCCCACTAGGATGAACCGCCAATGCGGATGGCGCTTCAATAGGCGCGCGGCCCATTCGACCCAAACCAACCCCCGCTTATTTGGTGCAAACCGAAAAACACCGCCCAGAGTGAACTGCGCATCCTTTGTTTTTTTATCAAATGCTTCAAAGGCGCGCGCACTTTGTGAGGTCGCCTTGTCAGAAAACGGCGTGACCGCATTATGGATAAGCGAAAAGCGGTTGCGCGCGATGCCTGTCCAATCCGCATAGGCATCAGCCGCCGCGCCACTATTGGCCGAAAACGAAACGCCCGGCACATCCGCGAGCCCGCGATATAGATCAAGATAGGCGGGCTTCATCAAATGTGGCCGCATGACCGGGGGCAAGCCGCGCAAAGACAGCGCAACGCGCGGCACCCCGGCAATCAACGCCGCCAACGCGCCATTCAGCACTGCGCCATCCTGCCAAAGATACACAACATCCGGCGCGCGTGCCTTGAAATGCTGCACCAAGCGATCGACCCCAAAGGCTGCATTGCGTGGCAACAAAGGCAGCAAGGGGTCCAGAACCGATAAGTCATCCGGCAATTCGGGCGGCGCGCTTGGCATATCGCGCGCCACATGGATCGGCACGCGCGCCTGATCCA
>CAZBBZ010000105.1:0-8522 GCA_964489925.1 uncultured Rhodobacterales bacterium | reverse complement strand
GGCATGTCTTGTTCAATCAAACTGATAAGCTGCGCATCACGGGCCACGTCTTTTAAGCGGTCTTGATCGATGTCTGCGGTCGGCACTCCAAACGCGATGTTTTCTGCCATCGTGCCATCGGTGATAAAAATATCCTGCGGCACATAGGCGACCGTTTGGTGCCACGCGGATAAATTGTGCTCGCCCAACTGCTGCCCGTCCATCACAATCCGCCCGTCATCCGGTCTTAACAGCCCCAAGACCAAATCGGCCAAAGTGGTTTTGCCCGCACCCGTGCTGCCAACAATGCCGATTTTTTCACCGGCGATGATGTCGAGTGATGCGTCTTTAATGCTGGGTTGGGCGGCCTGCGGATAGCTGTAGGTCAGGTTTTCAAGCACCAGCCGATCACTAAAGGATAAAGGGGCAGGCGGGTCCAGAAACTCTGGCGTTTGGCTGTTCACCAAATCATCATAGATCCGATCCACCGCCGCTTGCCCATACTGCATATCCGTGGTCGCGGAATAAACCTTTTGCAATTCCGGGATCAAACGCTGGGCCGCAAAGCCAAAAACGCCCAACATTGGCAATAGATCACCCAAAGCTTGACCAGAGGCGAATGTTTCCGCAGGCACAAAGGCCAGACACAGCACAATCACCCCCCCTGACACCAAGGCATAGATGATGTTGCGCGGCAGTTGTGATACAACGCGCGTAGCAAAAATGGTCTTTACGACTTGCTCGGCCGGGGCGCGGTAAAGCTCCATATAGCGTTTTTCCAAGCCAAAAAGCTTTACGGTTTTTATCCCATCAAAGGCTTCATTGGTCACGCGATACCGCTGCGCATTGCCAAGCGCACGGATTTGCCCCTGTTGGCGCAAATAGCGCCGTGACATCAAAAATGTCACACCGTAAGCCGCCCCAACGATCAAAAAGGCAAGCATCGAAATGCCCGGATAAAGCCAAAGCAACAACACCATCACCGCAATCAGCGTCAAAAGCGATGCAATCAATTCCATCGCCGGGCGAATGAAGAAAGCAATCGCTTCGCCAACTTCGCTCAGAATAACCGTGGCGATATCGCTGCCGTGGCGGTTGATGAAAAACGGATAGGGATGGGCCAGATAAGTGCCCAGCATTTTGGTGGAAATCTTAAGGGCCTGATCGACGGCAAATCGCTCCAACACCAGAACCCGCCAAATCTGCAAGGCGCTGGCCACCAAGATAATCACCAGTGACGCCACCCCGAGCCCGACCAAAACATCATATTGGGTATTGAGCCCGAACAGCGCTGCAAAGCGCTGGATCGGGACGCTTTGCGTTGCGCGTTCTGGGTCCGCCAGCACGGATAAAAATGGCAAAATAGACGCGACCATGATGGCCGAGGACAGTGCGCCAAGGATCACCACCACAAGCGTGCGCAAGGCATAGGTGCGATCCTCTGGCGGCAACAAACGCCATGCTTTGGACCACGCACCTCTATTGGCAAGTCCTAAGCCCATGTTTGCAGACCCTTGTTTACGGGCCGGCATTGTTGATGGCTTTTGTGATGTCATGGCTGCGCATCTGTTGTTTGTGCTTTCAAAATCGTTTCAACAAGGCGCAGCGCGGTGTCTTGATCGCGTTCGATGCGGCATTTTTCCGCCATCGCGCGCGCCGCGCTTTTGATCGTATCGTCCCTTAGCAATTGGGCAATTCGATGTGCAATGGTTTGCACGTCGTCATTATGCGCCCCCCATTGTCCGATGTTGTGAAATTCCACACGCGCCGCATTGCCAAGTTGGTCGTTGGTATTCGGATACACAAGCTGAGGCACACCTGCCACGGCCGCTTCCATGAAACTGCCTGCGCCCCCGTGGACAATACATAAATCTGAGTGTGCCAAGATCTGGGGTTGGGGCGCCCAAGGCACCACATGAACGTTGTCCGGTGGTGCGTGTTCCGGCGCTTGCGCCCAATGCTTGCCCACCACGCAGATCGCTTGCCAGTCTGGATTCTGTCCGATCACCGTCCAAATACGTTGCATCAAGTCGGCCCCATTCGCGTGCATCGTTCCAAAAGCCACGTATATGCGTTTGGTATCGGGCGCATTTGCAAACCGCGCAATCAGGTCTGGGGCGTCCGCTTGCTCGGGGCGGTTCTCCCAGATCAATGAGCCGGTGAATGTGATGTGATCGTTGTTTTCAATCGGCAGATCAAGGGCACGGGGGCGGCAAATCAAGGTTGGGATGCGATAGGTCCAAGGCATCAACCAACTGAACATCCGCAGCTTCGGAGCCAATTTCACGTCATACTGACGCGCCAGTGCAAACAGGGCGGACGGATGATCCGCCCCCCAGTCGCGCAGCCAATTGCGCGCCAGAGTTGCGAATTTGCGCGAAAGGTAATGGGACCAAGCCAAGAAAACCCCCAGCTTGCTGCCCCGAAACCCTTGGCCGGGAATGTTTGAATAATGCAAAGGCGGCGACTGTAAGCTGGGGGGCGTGATGCAAATATTGGACGCCTGAATAACCGGAAACCCCAGCCCCATTGTGGTGATCATATGCGGGTGCAACTCGCAATCAGAAATCACAAGATGTGGATCAAGCGTCTTTAGGTCTTTGGCAAACTGGTCCACGCCAAAAGCCTCTACCGCGCGCGAAAGCCGCTTACGTCGCCCGCCCCAGCCGCGTTCTTTGGCCGAGGGCTTTGGCAACAAGGCATTGAACGTGGTGATTTTCGGTTCGGGAATTTCGCGGTGGGCCAAGTCTGCATGGGCAATAAGCGCGCCAGATTTTTGCGGGGCAAATACCGTGATGTCATGGCCTGCCGCGCGTAGCTCTGACCCGAATTGCAAAACGCTAAACAAAGGATTGGTTATGCCACTTGCCAGCAGAGCAATGCGCGCCATGTCACCTGACCTTTGCGTAATTGATGAAAGAAAATTCTAAAGTCATAATCTGCCCGGCAAATGGCGCGGCCCTTCTTAATACTTTATTCGCACTTCAGGTTGGTCTTTAGCGGCATTCGCTCTAACTTTATTAAAATGCCGATGGCAGATACCGATCCCACCATCAAAGATGTAACGCAAACGATTGGGTCGTAAAGAAAGAAACTGTGCCAAGCATGACGGCTCACGCGCATATTGAAAAGACTGACCTCAGCCAAATGCAGCGCCTGCTTTGGACGGGCAACCAAGTCTTTGGCCACAAACCTGTTTATAATACGGCTTGGCGCTTTGATTTTGATACCCGCTTGGATGGGGCGCGGTTCGCCCGTGCGTTTGCAAGTGTTACGCAGCAAATGGATGCGCTGCGCTGTGTCATTCATGCGGATGCACAAACGCCCCAGATGCAGGTGTTGCCCAAGCTTGCAGGCACGTTTGAGCACATTACCCTAGACGCGGATGAGGCGCTTGAGCCTTGGATCACCGCGCGCGTTGCACGGTTATTTGATCTTTCTAAAGCAACGGTCGATTGCGTTTTGATCGACACACCCAAACGCAGCACATGGTTTTTGAACACGCATCACATCGTGAACGACGGCGCGTCCGGCCCGATTGTTTTCAAAGCGGTGGCAGAGGCTTATGTCAGCGATACCAGCGCCTCTACAGATATGACCCAAACCTTGTCTTTTGCCACCCATGTGGCAGGTGAAGCGGACCGGGTTTCGGTCGATGACACAGGTTTTTGGGCGGATTGGCAAAAGAATGCGCCCGCTTTGCCCCGTCTTTATGGGCGTAAACTTTCAGGGCAAACAGTTGAAGCAGTTGAAAAACGGGTGGCGCTAAGCACCGCCCAATTGGACGGTTTGCGGGCCTTGTCCAAACGCGATGGGTTCGCCACGCTCAACCCAAATCAGTCGCTGTTTCTTGCGCTGCAAACCACGGTGTTTGCTTGGATGACGCGGGCCGCCGCCCAAGAGCGCACCAGCCTTGGAATTGTCACCCATGGGCGCAACACGCCCAAAGCGCGGATGGTTCCGGGGTGCTTTATCGACATTTTTCCGCTTGATCTTGAAGTGCCGCCGGGCAGCTCTTTTGGCGCGGTTTACCACGCGCTACGCAGCCGCAATTTGGAGGTTTTGCGCCACGCTAGTCCCGGCACGTACAAGCCGGACGGACGGGCGCAGTTTTCGGTTGTTCTGAATGTTTTCCAAGCGCGGTTCGGCGATTTTGATGGCCATCAAGTTAGCGCCACGTGGCTCGGCAATGGTCATACGGACGCCACCCACGCCTTGCGCCTAAACGTAATTGACGGCGGGCCTGACAATATTGTTCTGAAGTTCCTGTTCAATCGCGACGTTGTCAACGAGGCCCGCGCAGACCAAGCGGCAGGCGAAGTGCTGGCGCTTCTTGACGCGTTCTTGGCCAATCCAGATGACATCATCGACCGGGTTCCGCTTGCCCAACCCGATGCGGCTGCCGTTGGGTTGCACACGACACCTTTGCCCGCGCCAAACCAACCGCGCGATCCTAGCGCTTTGGTGGCGGAGCTTGCCCAAGACGATCCCGATGCGGTGTGTGTGATTGATGACGATCGCACGTGGAGCCGTGGGCAAATTCTGGCACAAGCCAATGCGCTGGCTGTGGCCTTACAAGCAAGCGGCGTGCCTAAGGGCGGTCGTGTTGGCGTGCATTTGGGGCGGTCTGGGCATTTGGTGGCCAGTCTTTTGGCCATTTTGAAACATGGGGCGAGCTTTGTCCCGCTTGACCCCGGCCAACCAGAAGGGCGGCGCAACGCGATTGCCGCACAAGCAGATTTGCACGCGATCCTTCAGGCACCAGAATGTGCAAAATCTTGGGATAGTGACTGCCCGGTGATTGATGTGACTACGGTTGCAGGGGCCGCAGATGCAGGCGCGGATTTCAAGCCCGTTGACGATACCCCCGCCTATATCCTGTTTACATCCGGCTCCACAGGCACACCAAAAGGTGTCGAAGTTTCGCGCAAGGCGCTTACGTCCTACGCACTTTGGGCGCAGGACAGCTTTGCGGGCAAACAGACTGCGACTTGGGCGCTCCATTCTGCCATCGGGTTCGATCTCACGCTGACCTCAATTTTTGCGCCTCTCCTAAGTGGCGGCGTAATCCGCGCTTATGAAAACGACGCGCAGGGGGCGGATTTGGAAGGTCCGGATTTAGCGGTGCTGCGCGTGTTTCAAGAAGATGCTGTGGATGTGGTCAAGCTGACACCGGGGCAACTGTCGCTTGCGCTGCAAAATGGCACAGCAACCAAAAATATTTCGGCCTTGGTGCTGGGCGGCGAGGAGTTGACCACAGCGCTCGCGCGTCGCGCCCAAGATGTTTTGGGATCACATATCGCCATTCACAATGAATATGGCCCGACAGAGGCCGTGGTCGGCGCGATGGATCATCGCTTTGATCGTGCGCGCGACACAGATGCGACGGTACCTATTGGACGGGCTGCCAAGGATACGCGCATTTCGATCCTAGATGCAGGGCGAAACCCGGTGCCAAACGATATGATTGGCGAAGTATACATTGCAGGTCATCACCGCTTGGCGGATGGGTATTTTGAAGACCCCACAAAAACCAATGCAGTGTTTCTAAGCGACAAAACAGCCCCCGGCGGGCGGATGTATCGCACGGGGGATCTGGGGTCTGTCCGCGCTGATGGCACGATCCTTTATCACGGTCGGGCGGATCAGCAGTTGAAAGTTGCGGGCATCCGCATGGAAAGCGCCGAAATCACCGCTGCCCTTTTGCGCCAAGCCGGGATCACCGATTGCGCCGTGATCCATACTAAAACAGAACCGCGCGCTGAAAAAAGCTGCACCAAATGCGGGATTACTACGGCTGTGCCTGACATCACGGTGACAGAAAGTGGACTGTGCAATCTATGCGTGGATTTTGAGCGTTATCAAACCGTTGCGGCAGCGTATTTTCGTGACTGGGATGATCTGAACCGAGAAATTGCGTCGAACGCGACGGCTAAAACCGGGGCTTATGACTGCATCGTGCTGCTGTCGGGGGGCAAGGACAGCACTTATGCGCTATGTCGTATGGCCGAGGTTACCTCTGAAATTTTATGTCTGACGCTCGACAACGGTTATATCGCGCAAGAGGCCAAGGATAACATCTTGCGCGTGACCAAACGGCTTGGTCTGGATCACCGCTTTCTAAGCACGCCGGACATGAACGATATTTTTGTGGACAGCCTCAAGCGCCATGCGAATGTCTGTCAGGGATGCTTTAAGACGATCTATACGCTTGCGCTGCAAGTCGCCCGCGATCACGGCATCCCGCAAATTGTTACGGGGCTGTCCCGTGGCCAGTTGTTTGAAACACGCCTCGCCCCTGAGTTGTTCAACACGAGTGACGCGTCTGTTGAGGCGATTGATGATATGGTTTTGGCAGCACGGCGCACCTATCATGCCTACCCAGATGCAGTGTCAAAACGGTTGAACGGCGATCTGTTTTCTAAAGGCGATGTGTTAAGCGAGATCAAGTTTATCGACTTTTACCGCTACCTCGATGTGCCGGTGTCCGAGGTGTATCGCTATTTGCGCGAAACCGTCGATTGGGTCCGTCCAAGCGATACGGGGCGATCCTCGAACTGTTTGATCAATGACGCGGGAATTCACATTCACAAGACATGGCGCAAGCATCACAACTATGCGCTGCCCTATAGCTGGGACGTGCGCATGGGCCATAAAAGTCGGCGTGAAGCCGTTGATGAATTGAACGATGAAATTGATTTCGCGCGGGTTGATACGATTTTGCAAGAAATCGGCTTTGATGCAGAACCGCCCGACCAAAACGGCAACGGACTGGCGGCGTACTATGTGGGCAAAACCCAAGATGCGAGCGCGCTGCGGCGAGCCTTGGCCCGTGATTTGCCCCGCGAAGCGATCCCGCAGTATCTGGTGCATGTGGAAGCGCTGCCGCTAACCAACAACGGTAAGCTGGATGTGGCCGCCCTGCCGGACCCGGTCGTCGCCGCCCCGGTTGAGCTGCGCGCCATCAAAGACCCTGAAACCCAAGCTGAAACAGAGCTGTTGGATATTTGGCGGCTTGTGCTTAAGCGCGATGATATTGGCGTGGATGATAATTTTTATGATGTGGGTGGCTCGTCGATTGCCGCCATTCAAATCGCCGCCAAAGCGGTCGCGGTAGGCTTTCAAATGGCGCCTGTCGATATTTTCCAAGCCCAGAGGGTCGATGTTTTGGCCGCAAATGCAGTCAGGATAGACGGGCAAGCCCCTGCTGCCAAAGCCACCCTCGTCGCCGGGGATTTGGCAAAGCTGGCAGGCCTTTTGGGTAAAGAACCCAAATGAGTGATTTGGACGGGCTTGAAGGGATTGCCGATGCTTTTCCGGCGACACCCGAACAAGCAGGTCTTTTGTTTGAAACGCTTCTGCATCCCGGCTCAGCCGTGAACCTTGGGCTGATCTGTAGTGATTTGCCAAGCGATGTGGATGAGCCTCGGCTAAAGCGCGCGTTTGAAACTGTGCTGGCCCGCCATGACGCGCTGCGCAGTCATTTTTTGTGGGAAGGCCTGTCGCACCCCGTTCAGATCGTGCACCAAGCGCCGGACCTGCCTTGGGAACAGGTGGTGCTCTCCTCGCCGGGCGCATTTGATGCGTTTGTCGGCCAGCTTACCCAAGATGGTCTCGATTTGTCGGCACCTTTGCCGATGCGTTTGGTGCTGTGCCAAACGGCACAAGGCGCCAAACTGATTTGGCTGGTGCATCATGCGCTGATTGATGATTGGTCTGCAGCACTTGTGTTAGACGAGGTGGCGAAAAGCTATGGCGAGGAACCGCTTGGGGTCCCGCCAACCCAGTTTCGCGCTTATGTGGATTGGCTGGCGGGCCGCGACGAGGCGGCGGATCACAGCTTTTGGGCCAAGCGTTTGGCCCATGTCGAGGGTCCAACCGCATTTGACCTGCCCGCACCGCTTGGCACAAGCGCACCAGAGCGGATAAAGCTGTCCCTAGAATTCACCGCGCAAGAACTCGAAGGCCTCCATCGCATGGCGCGCAACCAACGCGTCACATTTGCCGCTGTGCTTGCAAGCGCGTGGGGTGTTGTTTTGCATCGTTACGGATGCGGCGATGATCCGGTGTTTGGGCTGGCCAGCACGCAACGGCACAGCCAGATCGCCGGAATTGACCGCGCGGTTGGGCATTTTGTTGGTGTGGCACCGATTATAACGGCCCTTTCAACGGGGGCATCAGCTGCACAGCTGTTGCAAGCCACGCAAGATCAAATCGTGGCAGCTGCCCCGTACCCCACGCCTGCGCCATCTGCGCTTGGCAGCCTTGCCGGGCTGGACGCGCAGACCCTGCTTTTTGATACGATTTTGGCGGTTAACGAGGCCCCGTCGTCTTGGCCCGCGCCGTTTTCTCAGGTTGCTGTGCAGAACTTTAGCAGCTTTCCTTTCGCGATCATTGCCGCCCCGTCTGACGACACCCTGACAGTGACCGCTTTGGCGGATGGCGCGCGATTTGACGCGGCTTATGTGAACGATGTGCTTTGCGCGTTTAAGCGCGTGCTGCGGGCCTTGCCGCACGCTGAACGATCTGACGCGCGTGATTTG
>CAZBBZ010000104.1:0-8571 GCA_964489925.1 uncultured Rhodobacterales bacterium | reverse complement strand
GCATCGATATTTTCGCGAAACTCGTCTTGGATCGGTAACAGTCGTTCGCGCCAAGCGGCTAATTCTTCTTCGTTAAGGCGCAAAATGATGCCCTCATCGTCTAGGATTTCCAAGCGGCTTTGCTGGTTGATCTCAAACGCAAACCGGTTCCGTTCATGTGTGACCGCCTCGAATGTGCTTTGCAGCTTTTGACGGGCCGACGGTGACAGACTGTCAAAAAACGTTTTGGACATAATGACCGGATAGCCAAGATAGCCGTGGTTGGTTTCCACAATAGCGGCTTGGACCATATAAAACTCTTGGGCCGATATGTTGGACCAAGTGTTGTACTGCCCATCAACATCACCGTTTTTCAACGCTTCATAGGCTTCGAAAAAGGGCGATTGAATGCTTTCCATACCAAGGCGATCAACCATGCTTTGAATTGGTGCAGACGCAGATTGAACCCGAAACGTTAGCCCATTGGCGTCATCTGGCGCGCGCAAAACTTTGGAGGCTGACAATTGGTACATGCCATTGGTCCAAAACCCCAACATGACAAATCCGTCATCCTCAATCGAGGCTGAAAACCGCGACGTTGCATCCGTGGTGCGCAGGAACTCATCCACATGCAATGCGCTGTCAAAAAGGAATGGCACGTCAAACAGCGTTAACAGATCAGAGTATTTTTGAAACTTCGACGCAGACGGAGCTGCAATTTGTACGTTGCCATCTAAGACGGCGTCAAAAACTTCAGTGTCGTCATAAAGCTCGCTGGAGGGGTACACTTCCATGCACATCTCGCCCTGCAACTCATTGTTGATCATGTCAGCCCATGCAAGCGCGGCCTCACCTTTGGGGTGTCCGCGCAGATTTACCACGAGGCTGAACTTCAGAACCGTTTCGCCCGGATCGCATTGTGCGACAGCCGTGCCTGCAAACCCGGCTGTTAAACTTGTTGCTATTAAACCGGCAACCAAGGGACGCGCCATCCCTAGTTGTTTGAATAAAGTCATGTCTGTCTATACCTCTGGGATCAACGCGTCGTCTGGGTCACGTCATCGCGAATCCATACCTCGACTCGCCGATTGATACGTCGGCCTTCTGCCGTTTCGTTACACGCAAGTGGGGAAACTTCGCCATAGCCAAGTGCCTGAAAGTTAATACGTTCGGCAAGATCCGGCTTGGCCTCCAACAAGGCAGTACGCACTTGATCTGCACGACGTTGGGACAGCTCTGTGTTTAGCACAGGATCACCAACGGCATCTGTAAAGCCGACCAGCCGCACGATTTTTTTGAAAGTGGTTTCTTGGCTCAATTCTTCGGCAAGACGCACAATATCATCCAAAGCTCTCGTATCCAGACGGGCCGCTCCGGTTTCAAACCGGAACGTGGTGGAAAGCCGTTCGCTGGACAGCATGTCATTCGTCATGATGCGCAACTGGCGCAATGATAGGGGCGATGTGTTGGCAATAATCGCAGATGCAAACCGCATCCCTTGTTCGTCAATCGTGCTCGATGTGATGCCCTGATCCACAAACCCGGCCGAGGCAATCGCCGTTTGTGCCGCTTCTGATGTCGCAAAGTCCAAGAACCCATTTACGTGCAACGGTAAACGCTCGTTCGTGGTATAGGCGTAAAGACGACGGGTAAGGGGATATTCCTCTGTCTTGATGTTAAAGTCAGTTGGGTTAGACACCAACCCACAAACACCCTCGATTGACAGTGGGCGCGCATCGCCGCGCGCAGCAAAACTGGTGAACCCGATCCCCAGTTCGTCAGATGCAACCAAGGCGGCCACTTCTTCGTCGCTGTCTACAAATTCGGCATTTTCGGGGAATGCCGTGGCCTGCGGGTTCATCACAATGCGCGAAAACACTTCGGATGTGCCCGATTGCGGGTCGCGAATATAGGTGCGGATCGGCGCATCCGGCCCGCCCAGTTCTGACCAATTCGTGTAATTTCCTGAAAACACAAACGCTGCGTCTCGCTGTGTAATCGTGCGGATCGGATTTTCTTTTGAGGTAACGATCACCAGCCCATCAAGGGCGACCACATGTTCTTGTTCGCCGTCGCGCAAATTGCCCAAGCCTGACCCTGAAAAAGCTTCCGCTTCGCGACGGCGCACAGGCCGTGTGGTCAGCGCGATGGCGCTATTGCCTTGCAAAAGGTCCGACACACCGTTGGTTGATGAGGACGAAAACACCTGAACACTAGCCAAATCGTCGGCCTCTGCGTCGGTGATGGTGAACAAGGCGCCACCTTCCGCTTGGGACACCGCCATATTAGATGTCAGCTCATTAGAATAAGCGTTCAGCAAAACAGGCATGAATTTTCCTGCCAATTCGCTGGATCCAGACACGGCAAATTCCGATGTGGGGGGCTTGATTACAGGGCAAAACTCGCCTTCGCAGGTCACCATGGAGATGTTGATCCGCATCAAACCAAGGGCAGTTCGCAGCTCGTAGACTTCTTCGTCATAGCCAAGCAAATCGCCCTTCAGCTCGATTGAACCATCAATGGTTGTAATCGTGACCTCTTGCGCGTGGCTTGCGCCAAAACTTGATGCAAAAGCGCTCAAACAAAACGCTAAAACTGCAGATTTCCCAGTTCGTACCATTGCGTATCTCATCTCCTTGATCGCCAAGCATGAATGCTATGCTGGAGACCGTTGTAATCTACAGTAAAAAAGTGGGTAACCGTTCCACTTTCCCCCAAACCGCAGCGGTATAAGGATGTTCACAGAATTGTCGAGTTGGAAAGAAAAAGATTTCAAATGGAAGGCTTGTTGTTCGCCCAGCAACGGGGCTGCGCGACTTCTCGCGCATTCTTGATGCAGGCAACAAGCATTGCGCCCCCAAACATAGCAGGGGGCGCCAATTTTGTTATTTCCAGCCCACTTGCACAAATATCTTTTGTGCTGTGGCGACGTTCTTTGCCACACGGCTTAGATCGACGCTATCGGGGCGAAACAACCCAAGCTGTGCGACAGACGGGGACAGCCCAACGCCCGGCACCGCCGGATATTCATCGTTTCCAGCCGAAAAATACTTTTGCGCTTGCTCGGACGCGAGATACTCCAAAAAAGCAATCGCGTTGTCGCGGTTTGGCGCATGTGCCGCCACGCCAGCCCCGGACAAGTTCATATGCGCGCCTTCTGCATTTTGGGCCGGAAACACCCAGCCAATATTTGCAAGCGCGTCTTGCGTCAGACCCTTCACATCCCGGCGCAATGCGCGGGCAAAATAATAGGTGTTTGAAATTGAGATATCACATTCACCCGAGGCCAAGCCGCGCAGTTGATCCGTATCCCCGCCTTGCGGTGCACGCGCAAAATTGTCGACAACGCCTTGCGCCCAAGCCTTGGCCGCCTCCTCGCCGTGGTTCTCGATCACCGCTGATAGCAAAGTTTGCGAATACACATTCGTGGACGAGCGATGGCAAACCATGCCTTTGTAAGCCGGATCAGCAAGGCTTAAGTAATCCGTTGGCGGCGTTTCCACATCTGTTTTGTCATAAAAGATGATGCGCGCGCGCTGGCTAAAACCAAACCACTGATTGTCCGCATCTTGCAAATTGGCCGGGATCGCCGCTTCAAGCGCCGCACTTTCGATCGACTGCAAAACCCCTGCGTCCTTAGCTCGTTCAAGGCGCGAGGTATCGACCGTGACCAAGATATCCGCCGGGGAATTGCGCCCCTCTGCCTGCATCCGTGCGATCAGTTCATCGGCTTTGCCTTCGATGCGGTTGATCTTGATGCCCGTTGCATCGGTAAATTCGGAATAAAGCCGCTCATCCGTGTCATAATGGCGGGACGAATACAGGTTCACTTCTTGGGCAACAGCGCCGCCCGTAACCGCACATAGCGTTAGCGCCAAGGCAGAAGCTTTAAGAGGGTTTGACATGAGGAGACTCACTTTCATTTTTAATCCTTACTAAAACACTCGGTAATAGCATCTTTTGCGGCGCGCAAGTGATTCCGACTATTTTTGTCAGAAAAGGAAATGCGCCAAACCCTAAACATCCTCAACCTCTAAAATTGCAGGCACAGCCGGGCAGGGCACCAGCTCATTGTCCAACACATCTTTTAACGTCGTGTTGTGCAGATAAACGTAAACATGGGCACTTAGGCTTTCCCACAAGCGGTTGGACAGGGATTGCGCCTGACTGCCCGAATTGCCGCCCTTGGCCCCGGCACCGGGTTCCAAGGCATTGATCGTCTCATCCACCGCCAATAAAATCTCATCCAAACGAATATTGCCCGGGTCGCGCGCCAAACGGTATCCGCCCGATGGTCCACGCTCAGAACTTACAATCTCGGCCCGACGTAGTTTCACGAACAGCTGCTCTAGGTAATTGAGCGAGATATTTTGCCGCTGGCTCAACTCATTGATCGGCACTGTGGTTTGGCGAATGGCCAGATCAACCAGCGCCACAACCGCATAACGCCCCTTGGTACTTAGTTTCATGTCCTCCCCCATTTTTGATGTCGTTCACGTGGTGCTTAGCAAACCTGCGCCCCTTTAAGTAGCCCTGATGAACATCTGTGGCGCTTCGTCGCTTGGGCATTGTTTCGAGCTTTGACGCATTCGTGACGCGCTGCGAGCGGAACTTTAATTGATTTGATGCCCGTTTTTACCCAAATCGAGGTTATGGAAATTATTCTCGCATATGGCGCCGGGTTGCTGACTTTAATCAACCCTTGTGTGCTCCCGGTTCTGCCCATTGTCTTGGTCAGCGCGCTAAACGCATCCAGGCTGGGGCCTTTGGTTTTGGCTTTGGGCATGAGCGTGTCTTTCGTCACCTTCGGTCTGTTGGTCACCGCTTTTGGGGCCAGCATCGGTTTGACCCAAGATGGTTTGGCCCAAATCGGCGCCGTTTTGATGATCGGCTTTGGTCTGGTGCTTTTTGTTCCCCAACTTGCAGGCCGCTTTGAAATGGCAACCGCTGGCGTTGCTGCCAGCGCGGATAGCCGCATGAATGATATCGATCATTCGGGCCTGCGCGGTCAGTTCTTGGGTGGCTTGCTGCTTGGGGCCGTCTGGTCCCCTTGTATTGGCCCGACACTTGGGGGCGCGATTGCGCTGGCCTCCCAAGGGGAAAGCCTGATTTGGGCCGGGGCCATCATGGTCGGTTTTGCAGCTGGTGTCTCCACACTCATCATCGGTCTTGGACTGGGCGCACGTGAAACCATCCGCACCCGCGCCCAATCCATGCGCGGTCTAGCCGAGCGCTCAAAGCCCCTCATCGGGATCACCTTCATCGCGGTTGGTCTGATGCTGTTTTTCAAATTCCACCACGTCCTAGAAGCCCTAGCGCTCAAGATCATGCCGATCTGGCTGCAAGACCTATCCGTCGCGCTTTAACCAACGACCTCTAACCTTATCGAAACCGGAGCAAATCAAATGAACCGCAGAACAGTTCTTGGCGCAGTTGCCGCCCTAAGCCTAACCCCACTTGCTGCACTGGCAGGGGATTTCACCGACTATAAACCCGGCCTGATCGAGGCTGCGCTAAAGGATGGTAAAACCGTCTTTGTGGATTATTCCGCCACATGGTGTTCGACCTGTGCGCGCCAAGAGCGGGTGATTTCCAAAATCAACAGCGATAACCCCGCCTATAAGGACGCGATGACCTTCGTGAAAGTGGATTGGGATACCTATGGCAGTCACGACGTCACCACATCGCGGGCCATTCCGCGCCGTTCAACCTTGATCGTTCTACGTGGTGAAGAAGAGCTGGGCCGCATCGTTGCAGGCACATCAGAGTCGGACATCCAAGCGCTGATGGATCTTGGTCTGCAAGGCTCTTAAGCGCCAGCCCATTCCAAAGATCAAAAAAATCAGACCGCCCGCCCCAAACCGGGGCAGGCGGCTTTTTCATGGCTTACTGAATCTTGGACAACAGATTTGGGTTCTGTACCAAGTTGCGCACCGCATGGGCGTATTCTTCGTTGAAGATATTATCTTCAAACCAAGCCTGCACCGATGAAATCGACACTTTCAAAACCTGCGGACGTACGCTCCAGCTGACTTGCAAAGGCGAGCCCTTTTCGTTGTAGCTCGGCCCCGTGGTTGATCCTGCATATTCTACCGGATCGCCCAAACCGCCGGGCAGGTTGATCGCCTGATGATAGCCGCTCATCATCGCAACTTCCGTCAACTCGACCAAATCCGCCGCGCTATCGTCATTGACCAGAACCATCACCACCGCTTCAACGCGCAACTGCGGGTTCATGATCGCCTCGGACAAACAAGACCCAAGCGTCGGCCCCGGTGTGATCTTCGCCGAGGAATGCACATAGTGAATTTCGATCGTGTCACCGGGCGCTAAAAACCCATAATCGTTTTCACCAACCTTAGAGCCATAAGGCGCAAGTTCCGCCTCGCTCAGGGTGCCATCAAACAAATAGCCCGTGCCATAGCCCTTACCATTGCCGTTGCCCGCATAAGTGGTGAATTCACCGCCCTTATGTTCAGCCCCTTCATGGAAGTGGATGTTGCACAGATTCATGGCCGTATAGTCAGGCGCTTCTTCAAAGCTGCGCGCGTTATTGCCGCCAACAAAGCCGATGTCGCGGGGGGATTGTGGACCAAACCCAACCCCATCCGTGGTCTCGGACAGCAAAACCCGTTGCTTTTCGATGAAAGCATCGGCAACGGGTTCTTCGGCCGCAAAAACAGCACCCGCACTTAGCGTCGCACAAAGGGTTAGAATGGTCGGTGAAATCTTAAGAGTCATAAATGGCTCCCTTGTCGGTTATAATTTTTATCGTAAAAGCAGGCACAGCCAGTAGGTTATCCTCCGAAACTTCGTCGAATAATCTACGCGGCAATCCCCATTTCCATCAACAACTCTAACGTGAAATTGAGATTCGACCAACATTTTCCGTGAAATACCTATGATAAACGCGTTATTGATCCCAATCCGGGGCCTTTTTGTTCAAAAACGCATCAATCCCGGCCTCGGTCTGGGCATAAAGCATGTTTTCCACCATCACCTCGCCCACGTATTCATAGGCCGCCGCCAGTTCCATTTCCCCTTGGGCGTAATATGCCTGTTTGCCCAGCTTCACCGCCGCGCCCAACTTCCCCGCAATCTGTGCCGCGAGCGCTTGGGTTTCGGCCTCCAGCGCGTCCGGTTCAACCACCCGGTTCACCAACCCATGCTGCAACGCCTCATCCGGACTTAGGAAGTCGCCGGTGACCAACATCTCAAAGGCTTTCTTCGTCCCGATATTACGCGACAGCGCCACCATCGGGGTCGAGCAGAACAGCCCGATATTCACCCCGTTGACCCCAAACTTCGCCGCGCGCGACGCAATCGCAAGATCACAACTCGCCACCAACTGACACCCGGCAGCCGTGGCCATGCCTTGAACCTCAGCGATCACAGG
Organism: uncultured Rhodobacterales bacterium; assembly: GCA_964489925.1. Taxonomy (GTDB): domain Bacteria; phylum Pseudomonadota; class Alphaproteobacteria; order Rhodobacterales; family Rhodobacteraceae; genus CAYLLD01. The sequence goes on along the minus strand of CAZBBZ010000104.1, from coordinate 1,196 downwards.
TTGGGGCAGGGCGCGGATCGCGCTCATCATCGCCGAGCATGTCTGAAACAACGCGCCAAAATAGGCCGCGCCGCCATCCTCCGCTTGCCGCGCCGCAGTCATTTCCCGCAAATCATGCCCCGCGCAAAACCCTTTGCCATTTGCCCGCAGGATCACCACGCGAATGTCGGCGCGTTTGGACAGGCTGTCAAAAGCACCCGTCAAAGCGGCCATCATCGCCTCGGACAGCACATTCATCTTGGCTGGATTGTTTAGCGTAAGCGTCGCTATCGCCCCACGCTCCTCAACCTGCAAAATCGCCTCGCTCATCTGTGATCCTTTCGCTATCTAGAGGGGCGATAATGACACGGAAAACACCCCCATGCGAGACCCAAAACTCAACATCGAGGACGTCACAACCTATCTGGCAGAGGTCTTTCCCCAGATCGACGGCCAAATGACACTCGAGGCGTTAGGCCCCATGACCGCCCGCGTGCGCATGCCCTTTGATGAACGCAATATCCGCCCCGGTGGTACGATCTCTGGCCCGGCCATGTTCACGCTGGCCGATTGCGCGTTCTATATCGTGACGCTGGCCATGATCGGGCGCGAGGCGCTAACGGTGACCACCAATTGCAACATCAACTTCATGCGCAAACCCGCCCCCGCAGACCTGATTGCCGAGGCCCGCATCATGAAGCTAGGCCGCTCTCTAAGCGTGGGTGATGTGACGCTTTATAGTGAAGGGGTGGAGGAGCCTGTAGCCCATGCGACCCTGACCTATAGCATTCCCAGAACGGTCACGTAGCGACTGTGGAGGCTTACAACTTGTTGCAAGCACCCCGCAAAGTGAGCCGTCATGCCAAGACTTGATCTTGGCATCCAGTCACAGGCAAAGTAACCGCGCAGTATTTGAAAAAACGAATTTGAGTTATGACCGAAAAAATGGATCGCGAAAAACTAAAGAAGTGGTTGGAAACTCAGCCAAGGGACGTGTCCGTCGCCATCGCCCACCGCGCGGCATTGCGCGCGATGCCCTATTTGTCACGCGGTTTTACAAAATGGCGAAAAGGTCGAAATTTTCACAATGACTTAACCCACATCATGTGGGCTTTGCTCACTTCAGGGGTTGCGGCGGTGTATCCAACCCCTGAAGTGAAGTCCACTGCTGCTGCTGCTGCTGCTTATGCTGCTGCTGCTGCTGCTGCTGCTGTTTG